>JAYZCA010000122.1:0-4069 GCA_036339235.1 Candidatus Latescibacterota bacterium
GATATCTTCACCCAGGACCTGCGTGGCCCCTCCCAGGATCAGCGCCGAAATGGCTAACAGCGGTGCAAAGCGAAATCGGTCCATGGTGGTGGAACCTTCCCTGTGTGCGTGAGGTGACACGACGGGAACACAAGCAAGGCGCCCGTCGGCAGCGCTACACGCTGCGTCGAGTGCTTTCGCAATGCCTGTGCCATTGACGGAAGGGACTATGAAGCGCGGCTGTAAGTGTCAAATTTTAAACGGGTTACCAGAGAATCGGGAAACGAGGACGGATCCCGATTTTCACGACAATTATGTCGGAGACGTAAAATCACACGATAAAATTGTCGGAAAGTAATGATGGCGAGCCCAAAGTGTTACTTCCGATACTGCTTGGGGACGATGTCGAGCCTGTTGACGCGGTAGGTGAAGATCCGCGCCGTCGTTCCCAGCAGGCGAGCGGCGCGTGCCATGTTCCCCTTCGTGTTCTTCAGAGCCTCGACGATGATCTCGCGCTCGTAGGAGCTCATCATCAGCTCGAGCGAGCCCGACAGGTCCGTACCCGAGGAGGCTGCCGTCTGCAGGCTGGGCGGCAGGTGATGGCCGTGAATGACACCGTCCACGGACAGGATGATGGCGCGCTCGACGCAGTTCTCAAGCTCGCGCACGTTGCCTGGCCAGTGGTAGCTCATCAGCATGTCGATGGCCGGCGTCGAGATGCGACGCATCTGCTTGCCGTGTTTGCGGCCGTATTTATCCAGAAAAGTGTCGGCGAGCAGCATGATGTCCGACTTGCGCTCCCTCAGGGGTGGCACGTAGATGGGGAACACGTTCAGCCGGTAATAGAGGTCCTCACGGAAGGTGCCGGCGGCGACGGCTTCCTCGAGGTTGACGTGCGTGGCGGCAATGACGCGCACGTCGACATGCCGCGACTCGGAGGAGCCAAGACGCTCGATCTGCCTCGACTGTAGCACGCGCAGGAGTTTGACCTGGATGCTGATGGGTAGTTCGCCGATTTCGTCGAGGAACAAGGTGCCCCCGTCGGCGCGCTCGAAGCGCCCTTGTTTGGTCTCGGTGGCCCCCGTGAAGGCGCCCTTCTCGTGGCCGAACAGCTCGGCTTCCACCAGCGTCTCCGGCAGAGCGGCGACGTGGACCTTCACCAGCGATCGGCCGGAGCGCAGGCTGTGGTAGTGGATGGCGTCGGCCACCAGCTCCTTGCCGGTGCCGCTCTCCCCCCGCAGCAGGACGGTCGCGTCGGAAGGGGCTACCTTGCCGATCAGGCCGCCCACCTCCTCCATGGCGCGCGAATTGCCGATGACATTGGTCGGGTGGAAGCGCTCCTTCAGTTCCGTCTGCAGTCTCTGGTTCTCGTCCACCAGGTTGGCCCACTCCACTCGGGCTCGCCTGCGGGTGGCGACATTCTGAGCGACCATGGCGGCGACGATGGTCAGCAGCCGGACGTTGGCCTGCAGGCGGCTGTCGTCGATGTACGGACAGTCGGCGCTGAGGGTGCCGACTACCTGGCGCTGCAGGGCGATGGGAACGCAGATGAAGGAACTCTGTGTTTTTTCACGAGTTGTACGTGCCCCGGTGCGATCGAGGAAGAGTGGTTCGGAGCTGATCCGGGGGACGATGACCGGCTTGGCCGAGGCCACGACACGGCCGGTAATGCCCTCCCCAACCTTGTATCTACCGCGGTCGATCTCATCCTGCGACAGCCCATAGGCGATGTCGATAGCGACCTCTTTCTCGCCTTGCAGAAGGCTGAGAGTTCCCAGACGCATCTGCAGTCGATCGCACAGGGTCTCGAGGATCTGGTAGAGGGCCTGCTCGAAGTTGGCGGCCGAACCAAGAACCTCGCCCACGTCCATCAGAACGGAGAGCTGCTGGTGGTCGGTCGCTGCTGTCGGGGTTGACTGTGTCATGAGGGCTCCGGATCGAAACGACAATAATATCTCAACAGATCAAATAACTACGAAATTGTCGTGGCAAAGATGTAAACCCACAATCGTGGAGTCAAATCGACGGGATTGACACTTGCCTTTGAGCGGGTTAACGTTCGAGGAGGAACTGGACCCGACCATGAACCCTGATATCACCCAACTCCTCGACGGCTGGGCATTCGACCCCGAGGCCAACGTTCGCAAGATCGAAGGCGAGGACGGGATCGCGAAGATCCAGGTGCGGGTAGACCAGGGTGCCTTTCAGGGCATCCTGCAGCTGAATCTCGACGGCCGCCCCGACGGCAAGCGTCCGTACGGCACCGATTTCGTTCTCGATCATTACGCACTTCTGAGCAACCAGGAAGCCGATGAGGGTGCCTTCAAGCTCGACGCCGACGCCTGCAAGGAACTGTTCGACGAGAGCGCACGCATCTACGGGCGGTATGTGTTCCTGCTCCAGATCAAGGAATACGAGCGTGTGGTCGCCGACACGGACCGCAACATGCAGCTGTTCCGCTTCGTCCACCGCTACGCCGAAAAAATGGCCGACCGCAACAACCTGCAGAAGTGGTGGCCCTACATCCTGCGGATTCACGCCACGGCGCAGGCCATGCTCGCCGCCGACCAAGACGACTACGACCAGGCTCTCAGCATCCTGGCCGAAACCAGGCAACAGATAGAAGATCTGAGCGAGGTCGAGGCGGAGGAGTTCTTCGCCGAAAGAGACCGATCGCTGGAAGCTCTGGACGAGCTCGTCGAAGAGCTGGCCGGACAACGGCCGCTGAGCGAGCGCGAGCGTCTAGAGCAGGAGCTAGAATCGGCGATCTCCAGCGAGGAGTTCGAACGCGCCGCCCAGCTACGCGACCGTTTACGGGACATATAGCGTAAGATGGAACCCGACGATCGCTGGCAGAAGGTTGCGGTGCTGATGATCTCCCTCGGGGAGGAATTGGCTGCCGACCTGCTGCGCCAGTTCAGTGACGAGGACGTCGGCCATATCACCCAGGCCATCGCCGACCTCAAGCAGGTGCCTGCCGAGGTGCAGGATCGCGTGCTGTCCGAGTTCGAGGACGAACTGCGCGCCCGCAGGCTGCCCTTTCTCGGAGGCGAAGGGTTTGCCAAGGGGTTGCTCACAAACGCCCTGGGCGAGGAACGGGCCCGCGAGATGTGGTCACGCCTGGAAGCGCCCCGGCGTCCTGCCTTCGAAGCATTGGAAGCGGCCGACCCCGACCAGGTGGCGGGGCAGTTGCGTCGTGAGCATCCGCAGACCCTGGCCCTCATTCTGTCCCAACTGAGCACGCCCGCGGCTGCGGCGCTCCTCGAGCGGCTGCCAGCCGACACGCAGACAGAGGTCGCCCATCGGATTGCCACCCTGGAGGGAGTGTCTCCCGAGGTCCTGGAGCAAGTCGAAGCGGGGCTTGCAGACTCCCTGGCGGGCGTACTGTCGGGTCGACAGCAGGTGGGCGGCGCCAAGGTGGCTGCTGACATCCTGAATCGCGTCGGCGCGCGCCTGGAGAAGAGCCTCATGGTGCGTCTCGACGAGCAGGATCCCGAGATCGCCGACGACATCCGTCAGCGCCTGTTCGCCTTCGACGACATCGCCCGCCTCAGCGAGGCCGACGTCCGCGCCCTCATCGAGACCGTCGAAATGGATGAACTACTCGTCGCCCTGAAGGCGGCGGGAAAGGGAGTACTCGACGCAGTCCTGTCCGCCGTCTCCGAGCGGCGTCGCGGGCGGTTGAAGGAAGACATGGCCGTGCTTCCGAAGATGCGACTGTCAGAGGTGGAGGCGGCGCAGCAGCGCATCGTGCAAAACCTGCGCCGGCTGGAGGCGCAGGGCATCGTCGACCTGAGCCGCCCGGCGGACGGGGATATCTGGGTTTAGTGCGCCCCCTCAAGAAGGGCGGCTGAGAAGCTCGTCCAGCAGTGTCGCGGGGTCGTCGGCCACGTGCAGCAGGTCACGGTGTCCCAACCGCAAGAAGCCCTCGGCCACGGCGTGGTCGAGAAAGGCGGTGAGGTGGTCGAAATATCCGCCTGTATTCAGCAGTCCGACAGGCCGATCCTGGATCTCCAGCTGCGACCAGGCGACGATCTCGAACAGTTCTTCCAGAGTCCCATAGCCGCCCGCCATCGCCACGAAGGCCGTG
>JAYZCA010000123.1:0-4678 GCA_036339235.1 Candidatus Latescibacterota bacterium
GAGGCGGATGGTGCCCGGCCGACCCGAGCGCTGCAGCCAGTCGGCGGTGGCCAGCGCCGCTGCCAACGAGCCGGCCCCGAAGAGGTGATGACCACAAGCGTGACCGGCGCCGTCGGCCACGATGGGTTGGCGGTGCGGTACAGCCGCCTGCGACAGACCAGGCAGGGCATCGAACTCGGCGAGGATGCCGATCACAGGCGCCTCGCCGCTGCCATACTCGGCGACGAAAGCGGTGGGAATGTCAGCCACACCCGTGCGGATGCGAAAGCCTGCGGCACGAAGATGCTCCTGCAGCAACGTCGACGAGTGCTCCTCCTTGTATCCCAATTCCGCCCAGTCCCAAATCTGCAGCGCCACCTGCGCCCACGTGTCGGCCCTGGCGTCTACAAAACTGTCGATGTCGCCGGCGGGTTTGCGTGCAGCCGCAGGCACGGTTTGCAGGATTGCCACACAGAGGACGAAAATGACGCGGGTCATCCGCTCATTCCTGGCAGGTTCCGCACGATCGTGAAGCTGCGATGAATCGCGTCGGCCGGATCGGACAGATCGCTCTTCATCTCCAGGCTCACGGGGCCCTCGTAGTCCACCTCGTCGAGAGTCGCGAACAGCCGGCCGAGAGATTCGGACGTCTGCAGGCCGTCGGTGAGAGCAAGGTGCAGGTCACCGACACCGTCATTGTCATCGAGGTGGACGTAGCCCAACCGATCGCCAGCCGCCGTCAGTGCCGCCCGCGGTTCCTCGCGCGATATCTGCGCATGGCCGATGTCGAACAGCAGGTAGAGATTCGGGTGTGCGATCAGTCGCAGGAAGCCCAGCGTCGCCGCCACCGTCGGCATGGCGGTACCCGGGAAGTGTTCGATGCACAGGCGGACGCCGAGGTTGGCGCCGTGCTCTGCAAGTCCCGGCAGCAGGTCGGCGTAGCGCTCGAGGGAGTCGCCGTCGACGGGGGGCTCGGGTACTACGTAGGCACAGTGCGCGCCCAGGTCGGCGGCATGGGTCAGGGCCGCCTCGATGTGAGCGCGGGCGGCGCCTACGGCATCGGCGTCGGTCGAATCGAGAGCGGCGCCGGCAGGCAGTTCGTGCGAGGCGGCGATGCAACAGACGTCGAGACCCAGAGTGTCGCGACGATCCCGCGCCGCGGCGCTGCGCAGCCCACTCGGGCGGACGTCGATGCAGTGCAGGCCGAACCCGTGAAGGCGCTCGAGGATCGCGGGTTCAGGGCCTTCGAGTGCCCAGACACAACAGGACAGGGACCGGTCGTACTGGCTCATCTGACTCACTTACCTCCCGCCACCCAGTGTCGGTAAAGGGGTTTCACGTTCTCAGGCAGGGCTGCATACGCCTCCGGCGTCACCTCGGGCTGATTGTAGTTCTTGCCGTCCGTCTCGATGACCATGGCCGTGTGCTCAGGTGATCCGGGGCGCGTCGGCTCGAGATTCAACCACCAGGGCGCGAACCGCACGATCAGAGCGACACGATCGGCGTCGGAGCGGTTCGGTGGCACGGCATGCCACATACGGCTGTCGTAGAGCAGGACACTGCCGGCGGTGCCGACTGCGTGAAACTCGGTGAGATAGGGCGCGTCGCGGTCGATGCCGCCCAGGCTGTCTGCGGACGGGTTTCTCTCGGACCGATGGCTGCCTGGCACCAGCAGGGTGCCGCCGTTTTCGGGGGTGAAGTCGGTGAGCATCCAGATCGTTGACAGATGCAGAAGCGTGTCGGGATAGGGCGCCGGAATGTGGCTCGCATTCGTCTGGTTGTACGGCCAGTCCGCGTGCCAGTAGCCGCGACCGCAGCCGGGCTGGTTGATGACGCAGTCGGTGCAGCTGATGCGTACGTGGTCACCGAAGAAGGCGCGAGTTACACCCATGATGCGCGCCTCGGCGAGCCACGGAGCGAAGGCCTGGGTCTCGTTGACGATACCGCGTGAGCCGGCGACGCCTTCGACGCCGACTCGGTGACCCTTGGCGCGGATGGCGGCCTGGGCGGCTGCAGATGCCTCACGTTGACGCAGCTGGGCGTCAACGAGGGCCGACCGCACACCGTCCACGCGATCGGCGGGGATCACGCCTTCGAGGATGGTGAAGCCGTCCTGGCGCACTCGGCGTACCGCATCGGCGATCTGTTCGTCCACGAAGGGCTCCTTCGCTAGTCGTCTCGGTCCGACAGCAGGCTGATGAGGATACCACTCGAAATGCCGTGCAACAAGACGGCAGGTCCACACCCGACGACAGGGAGGCCAGGTGGCGCGTCCCCACTTGCCAGATGAGGTCCTCCAGTGGCAAGACTCGCACCGAAGTACACAAGGCTTCCCATGTAACAGGCACTAGCGGGCAACGATCTGGACCAAGTCGCCAGCTAGAGGCGGGTCGGTGATCAACGCCCTGCCACAGGCGATGGCGCGTGTCTCGACGGCGCGCCGCTCGGCGACGTCTTCGATGGACTCGATGTCCTCGACGTGAGCAGCGCCTAGGATGCGGCGCAGCATCTTGACGCCGGCGAACTGGATGGACTCGCGCCAGATCTGGGCCAACCGGGGGGACGGTCCGAAGCTGTCGCCGTAGGCTTGCCAGCAGGCCTCGATGCAATCCATCAGCGCGGCTCGGTGGGCGACCGGGTGGGCGTGCCACGCGAGCAGGTAGTTGGCCACCAGTGCACCCACGTCGAAAGCGATCGGTCCGTAGAACGCGAATTCTCCGTCGATGACGCGCGCCTCCTGGCCCCGTACCATCACGCTGCCCGTGTGCAGGTCGCCGTGCACGACGCCTTCCTGCGCTTCGTCAAAACGACCACGCAGGCGGCGAATTTCCTCCAGTAGCCCGGCGTCGGCTCGCACGTCTTCGACGATCACGTCCAGACCCTCCGTGTGCCGATTGGTCGGGTCCTGTTGGAAGGGCTTGGTGAACACGTACTCGGCCGTGATGGCCTGCATGTGGGGGTTGTGGAAGTCCCGCCGAAGCCGCTCGACCTCCGGTACCGACAACCCGTCCGCAAGGGTGGCGCGGTGCGTAGACCCCAACAAGGCGCCCACGAATGCGGCTACGGTGGTGTCGATCTCGCCTTCGATCAGGGCATGGCGCAGCACGCGGTATCCCCGGAGGTCTTCCATCAGGATCACGTGCGCCTCGGCGTCGTACTGCAGCGGCTCCGGTACGCTGCCCGGCGCCAGCTCGTGGTAGATCGCCATCAACCGGGCCTCGATGGCGAGCCGGTTCTGGGTCAGCGGGTAGTCGGGGCCCAGGACCTTGATGTAGGGCGGGGCCTGCTTGAGGATCACCGAGCGTTCTGGATGGTCCCGGCACATTACGCGGAACACGAAGTTGAGGTTTCCGTCTCCAATCTCCGACGCCGCGAGAGGCACCTCTCCCAGCAACCCCGTCCCGACGACGTAGTCGCACGCCCTGCTACAGGTCCAATCCATTGTCGACTCTCACAACCCCTTGAAAAAAATCACTCCTGTCCTGCACCGCGCAGGGAACATACCCATTTCCAAGGCTGTCCGGTGCCAGGCGCACTCCCCGGGCTGCGGCCGGCCCTTGCGACCGGTAGCTGCGTTGCGCTCCTTGTCACCGGCCGCCACGTCTCGGCCTGGCCCGCAGAGCGATTGTTTCAACGGCTGCTATGATCAGCAGAGTGGCAAGCCAGCCGCGGGATGAGGAACTTCCGTACATGCCGACGATGAAAGACAGGATTCGGGGTTCGGTGCTGGGCCAGGCGCTGGGGGACGCCCTTGGGGCCCCTTTTGAATTCGCCCCGCCGGGAGCGGTGCGTGAAGCCACTGGGAAAGACTGGATCGAAGGCTTGTGCGCCTTCACCGGCAAGCCGGGTCCGCACGGGCCGTGGGTGTCGCCCGCACCAGCGGGCACCGGAACCGATGACGTGCGCTACAACCGACTGTTCATCGACATGGTGGTGGAGTTGGGAGGCCGCATGCCCGAGGATGTCGAGCTGGCCCGGTTGCTGCTGGACGTCTACGAGCGCCCAGGGGAATACTTCCCGGGGTTCGAGGAGTTGGGCCGCGGACAGTTCGAGATGTTTGAGGGCGTGAGTCGCGGTTGGCTCGGACAGACGTCGGCGTTGTTACCGGGGATCCCGCCGGCGATCCTGGCCACCCGCAGCGTGGGGCTAAACTACCCGACCATGGCGGGACTGCTCGTCATGCCGTCGGCTGGACTCCTCTTTCCCCAGGATCCGGAAGCGGCTTATCGCGCCGCCTACGCGGCGGCTTTCTTCGATGTCGCGTATGCGCGCGAGGCGACGGCGGTGTTCGCAGCGGCCCAGAGCCTGGCGCTGGCCGGTGCGCCGGCTGAGGAGACGGTGGAAGCTGCGCTGGAGATGGACCCGCTGCAGCTGGGGGGCTATTTCGGCGGCCCCTACATCAAGGACAACATGCCGGCTCTGCTGGCCAGGGCCAGGGGCCGGCAGGGGCGTGAGCTGGCTGCCTGGCTTACGACGGAGTTGCGCCACTTCAGCGCCTTCGATCCCTATCGGGCGCTGGCGATCGTCTTTGCCTCCCTTCTTGCCCACGTCGACGAGCCGCTGATGGTGCTGCAGGTGGCGGTCAACCATGTGGACAGGGACGATGACGGAGCGGTCCGCCGATATGCGGACATCGACTGCTACGCCGGCATCGCCGGGGCTCTTGTGGGTACTCTGTTCGGTGATTCGGCCCTGCCGG
>JAYZCA010000124.1:0-15614 GCA_036339235.1 Candidatus Latescibacterota bacterium
CTCCTGATCCGATCCTGGCCGGTGCAGAGAGTAGCTGATGATCTTCTTCTCTTTCTTCAGAGGCACCTCGGCGAGCACGACAGCACGGCCGTCGTCAGCGATCTCTTCGGCGGTGTAGGAGATACCGCCGTCCCGATGGTAGCGGATGAACATGTCGAGGTTGCTGCGTTCGATGATACCGCGGTAGATGTCGACGAACTCGTCCCGTTCCACCTCGGTGCGCGCTTCCCAGACATCGCCCAGTGATTGCCTGGCGAGCTCGCGGAAATCGAAGGCATCGTTGATCAGTACACGTACCTGCTCGCGTTCGGCGGCGGTCAGGCTGTCCGCAGGCTGGCGCAGGACGACGGCCCGAACGCGGGCGTCGTGAGCCTCGAGAAATGCAGTCGCAGAGCCCACCGCCGGCGAGGCGGCGGCCTCGCCGGGCCCCACCCAGGCACCGACGGCGGCGATCAGCGCGCAACAGGTGATGCGTATCATTCTCATGGTGTCATCTCCGAGCGGATCGGCGCACCGGCGGTGCCCGACCCCACGTCAGCTTCGGTCATCAGTCTCAGGTCGCGATAGCAGTCGCAATAGTCCTGCACCCTGCCGGCATCGAAAGCTTCGCGGGTCCATACACGCAGGTCGGCGTAGTACGCCTTCGCTCGGGAGTGCGTGGAGTTGGCGTCGGTGAGCAGCCCCAAACCCTGGGTCCGGTTCTTGGGTCGGCCACCCCACGTCCGGTCGTAGTGATCCTCCAGGTCGACGCTGGCAAAAAGCCACTCCTCCAGGCGCCGATCCCCGCTTTCGACGACGACAAAATACGGTCGGGCGATGCGGTCCCGTCGACCGATGGTACCCTCCTCCAGAGTGCTGCTCCACACATACTTGATATGTCGAGGCATGCCGATCCAGGTCTGTGAGAAGAATACGTAGATGCCGGCGACGCTGTCGTTGGTGTGGCCAAAGCGCTCGTCGCCGCCTGGCGGCAGACTGTCGGCACGCCAGCACCAGGTCATGATGGGGTACCGCCGCGGGTTCCAGTGCGCGAAGCGCATGAGGATCACAGATCCGCCCGAATCCTGAGCGGCCAGATAGGCCTGACCCTCGTCGTGGTGGACACGGTACGGCTTGCGTCCATGCTCGTCGCGGTCGCGCCAGCGCCAGCCCAGAGGCAGCTCACCGTCACCCGACGCCGTGAAGTCCTCGAGGACGACGAAGTCGAGCTGGCGCAACTGTGTTTCGAGTACCGCGGGGGAGTATCGCCGGTCGATCGTCTCACGAAAGCGGTCACGGTAGCGGCGGCTGACACTCTGGCCGTCGATCTCGACGTCGTCGATGCGCCAGGTGCCGTCATCACGCCGCCGCACCCGGACCTCGAGGGTGGATGCTCCCGTCGCCTCCGAGCGCAGGGTCACGGTGCCCCGATTGGCTTTGAAATCGGCGTCGGTCAGCGTCAAGGCGCCCATGGAGGTAGCCGACAGATACCCACCCAGGTCGTCGATCAGTCGTTGGCGCAAGGCCTCGACGATGCGCTGGCGGGCGACAGCGACGTAGTAGAGGTGCTCGTCGTCATCGAGATGCGCCTCAAAATCTCCCAGCGCATTCTTCACATAGTTGCGCAGCACGTGGTGGGCGAAACGATCCAGATCAAGGGACTCCTCGACCAGATGCCGAGCCAGGTCCGCAGGCGGGAGCCGCTCTCGCAGCGCATTGTAATCGGCGACTCGCCCTGCCAGCCACGTGTGTCCGGCGGCGGCATCATCCGCCGCTGCGGCCGAGACCGTCAGCAGCAGGCAGGAGAGGGTCCAGAACAGGTTCACTGAGTTTCTCCCGCAACGCGTAGGTTGATCCCGACGACGCGTTCGAGTTCGGCGAGGGCGATGTTGACATCGAAGATGGACCGGTAGTAGGCCTCCTCCGTCGCGGCGAGGGCCTCGAAGGCGCTCACGAGTTCCTTGATCTGCGACCTGTCGAGATCGAATTCCTCCTGGGCGATTTGTACCCACTCGCGAACCAGATTGCGTGCCTCGAGAGCGCTGTCGAGTTCGTGCTCGGCCCGGCGGAAGGCGCTGTGAGCGACTTCGATCTCAAGATGGATGCCCTGCCGTGCCGACTGCCGGCGGGCCTCCAGCTGTAGTCGTTTGGAACGGGCGCGATCGACTTCGGCGCCCAGCATACCCAGCTCGAAGGACTGGCGCAGGCCGAGGACGATCGCCCCGTTGAACAGGTTGTAATCATCCTTGACGAAGGGGTTGTGCTGGTCGGTGCGTCCGGGGGCGGCGGCGTAGCGCACACCGCCGGCGAGGAACACCTGCGGGTAGTAGGCGCTGCGGGCCGCCCGTTCCTGGGCGCTGCGGGCGGCGATGCCGGCGCGCAGTTGCTGCCAGTCCGGACGATGGAGGATGGCTGCCTCCTGCAGGGCATCCACGGATGGCACGTCGGCCTTCACCGGGGCCAGCCAGCCTTCGTCCAGGGAGTAAACAGCCTCTTCATCCATTCCCACCTTCCAGGCCAGGGCGGCTCGTGCCAGAGCGAGCCGGTCATCGATTTCGCGCTCGCGGTCAACCAGTTCGATGAGGGCCAGCCGCAGCTTGTAGGGTGCGCTCAAAGGGATGTCGGGGTCGGTGTCACTGACCTCGGACTCCCATTTCTCCAACTCCTCCCGCAGACGCCCCGCGAGGCCGGAAAGATCCTGTGCCCACAGGACCCCGTAGTAGAGTTCCTTGACCTCCCGGGCCACGTCCTGCCGGCTCGCCTCGAGGCCGGCGCGCTCGACATCGACTCCAGCGTCGGCGGCGGCGCGCAGGTTGGACAACTGGCCGAAGGTGTAAAGGGGTTGGATGAATTCCAGTTCGGCGCGCAGGAAGGGCCCCAGTGGTCGCACGCCGGAGGTGTCGCTCGGCGGATTGAAGATGTCGCCTTCGGCGTCGGGTGTGAGGCCACCAAGGCTCTCCAGGCGCAACCGGGGCAATACGTAGGCGGCGCGTGCCTGCCTGAGCTGGGCGCGGGCGCCATCGACGCGCCAGCGGGCCACGGCGACGTCGGTGTTGTGTTCCCAGGCGCGCTCCAGCAGCTGACTGAGGGTGAAGACCGGAGCGTCGTCTGCAGTCGCGGCGATCGGGATCGCGACGATCAGGATCGTTTCGAAGAACAGGCAGAGGCTGGCCAAGGATGGTCGCATGAGCAT
The DNA here is from genome assembly GCA_036339235.1 of Candidatus Latescibacterota bacterium. Lineage (GTDB taxonomy): Bacteria > Latescibacterota > UBA2968 > UBA8231 > UBA8231 > UBA8231. The sequence goes on from JAYZCA010000124.1 coordinate 3,173, forward strand.
CAACGGAGGTTGCTTCCACCCTGCACAGCGGGTGACGTTGTGGCGGAGACGACCAGGTCTCCTTCGGCGAGACCGCTGCGCACGAGGGCGCGGCTCAGGTGCGTGAGGAACAGCCAGCCCACCAAGATCCAGAGGATCTTGCGCATGCGTTTGACGATGCCCAGCGACAGGCCAACCGTCGGGTTGAGTCCGAGGGTCAGGAACAGAAACACCTGGCCACCTTCGAGTACGCCGATGTTGGAGGGCATGAAGAAGAACAGGCTGTTGATGATCACGGTGAGTGACGTGATCAGGAAGGCGATCTCGAAGTCGACTCCCTCCCCGAGGCCGCGCAGGATGACCCACGTCTCGCAGGCGCCCAGCAGCCAGCCGCAGGCATGGAAAGCCAGTACGAGGGCGAATCGAAGCTTGTTCTGCCGGTAGAAGGAGGAGATGTTCTCGTCGATGCGGACCGCCTTGGCGACGCGTCGCTCGATCACATCCAGACGGATGCCGAAGCGGCGTACGAAGCCCAACAGGGACGAGAACAGATGCCGCTGCTTGCGCCAGACTACAGACAGCAGCAGCGCGGCGGCGATGAAAAGCGCCCCCAAGCCGCCTATTACCGCCAGGGGCACAGACTGCGGCAGCTCCCAATAGAAGATGACAAGGCTCAGGCCGACGGCGGTGAAGGCGAGGCCGGTGAAGACCTGCGCCGTCTTGTTGATGACCACCGATGCCAGACCGCGCGACGTGGGCGACTGTTGCCGCAGCAGGTACGCCTTCAGTGGCTCGCCGCCGAGATTGGCCAGCGGCGTGAGCTGGTTGACAGCTTCACCGGCGAGTTTGGCCATGAACAGCGACACGAGTCTCGGCCGGAAGGCGTCGGCGGGGAATGCGAAGCTCCAAGCGATGGAGTTGGTCACGTGCCAGCCAAAGGCCAGCAGCAGCACGAGGAAGAACGACCACCCCATTACGGCCAGATTCTGCAGTATTTCGACGAGACCAAGTGTGCCCACCAGAAAACCGAGCAGCAAGAGACCCAGTCCGGGCAGCAGGATGCGGAACATCTTCATCGCTGCCGTGCCTCCTGCCGGGGCATGGGTATGGCCACAGGGTCGGCGGCGTTCCGTCGCTTGTGCCCCGCCAGCATCTTGCGCTGTGAGAGGAGGACGGCGAAGACGATGATGTGCAGGCCGCCCACCGTGTAGGCATATAGCAGCTCGAAGGAACCGAGGATGAGGCAGATGAAATGCACGAAGGCGAAAAAGTCGCGTTTGGCGATGAAGGCATACTGCTCCAGCACCCGGTAGACGCCGTTCTTCTCGTGCGCCGGGACGTGGGCCCGGAAGCCGACCAGGTAATTCTGCAGCGAGCCGCTGCCCGTTTTCAGAGCGTAGTTATACATCACCCCGAGAGCGACGATCATTGCCCCGATAGCCGAGATACCCAGGTTGAGGGCCCAGGGTTTGTCGGGGTGCAGATGGTGGACGCCGAAGAGGAAGGCCACGTACGTCGCCAGGTAGGCGATGTTGTCCGTGATGGTGTCGAACCAGGCACCGAACTTCGACTCGCACAGCTTCACGCGGGCGATCTCGCCGTCGCAGCGGTCGAGGACGGCCGCCATCTGCCAGAGTATGCCGGCCAGGGCCAGCCGCCAGTACGGTTCCGGGCGGGCCATGAGCCACGCCGTGGCCAGCCCCGTGGTCAACACGAAGAGTACGGTCACCATGTGCGGCGAGATGCCGGTCTCGATCAACACCTTGCTGATGGGGATCGACATTCGGGCATTGATATGCCTCGACACGGGGCCACTGGTCTTCTTCGTCACCTGGCCGAAGAGCATGGCCCTCGCCTGCCGCGCAGAATGTCTGTCGGCGACGCGACGCCAGAGGTCGGCGTCGCCGTCGCAGATGGCAACCTCACCGTGGCAGCGGGCGGCGAAAAAGTCGAGTGGGGTTTGCCGAAGGGCCACCAGTTCGTTGGGGGCCAGGCCGTCGCAAAGAAAGGCGCCGGTGCTGACAGAAGGCGCGCCAGTGATCTCAGCGGCAGGCGTCTGGGTGAAGAGGGGACCGTCCGCAGTGTTCTCAATGCCGTAAAATGGCAGTGACTGTGCCGGCACCGGCGTTACCTGGGCGACGAGAGTCCGATCCTCGAGACTGCCCCCGCAAGCGTCGGCAAAAGCGCTGAGTGAACTGTGGTGGTGGACGTGGTCACCGAGTAGGACGAGCACACACTCGCCCTCAGCAAAGGTCATGACCGGTGTCCGACCCCAATGCACAAACTCCAACTCGAGGTCGAGGCGGTGGGTGAGTTTCGCCAATTTCGGCTCGACGCCGTCGGGCAGTACGACCAAAAGACGATCGACACCGGCGCGCGCCAGTGTGCGGATGCCGCGTTCCAGCGTCGTGAGACCACCGAAGCGGCGGCGGCAGACCTCGACACCATCGGGTGCATCGGCGAAGACGAGCAAACCGCCTCTCATGCCTGACCTCGCAACGCCGCCACATCGGAGGTCGACTCGAAGCGATCCAGCGAATCGCGCACTGACTGCAGGTCCTGTGGTGTGTCGATGTCGAACCACGGCAGGCAGCCCACGTCCCGGCACAGGACTTCGACGCCGGCGTCGGCGAGTCGCTGCACACAGTCGAGGTAGAAACTGCCGAGGGCCTCCTCACCGCGAACCGCCGCCTCCAAAACCAGATGCAGGGCAGCGGCGCCCTCGCCGGCGAAGCGCATCATGCCGATGGAGGCGGCGTGAGTCCGCGCGCCCGTGAGATTCTTGCCGATATGCCGCAGCCGGTCGCCGTCGAGGGTGACCTTCATATCGTCATCGCGGTAGGTCGGCTGACGCTGTACGAGGAGGCGACAGACCGGGGGGGGCGTATCGAGAAGCAAGCGGGGAATGTCCGGATGGAAGACGTTGTCGCCGTTGAGGACCAGGAAATCGGTTCCCATTTCGGCGCGTGCTGCCCACAGGCTGATGAGGTTGTCGGCGACGGCGAAGAAGGGATTGTAGACGACGTGTACCGACATTCCCTCTACATGCGTACGGCAGACCTCACGGCGCACGGCGTCGAGGCCGAAGCCAGCTACGACGGTCACCCGAGTGACACCGACTGCGGCAAGGCGGACGAGCTGGTGCTCGAGGATGGTGTGCGTGCCGAGGGTCAGCAGACACTTGGGGCACTCGGAGGTATAGGGCCACAAGCGCCTGCCCCGACCGGCGGCCAGGATGAGCGCGTTCAAGCAGATCTGTCGTGAGCGAGTGAATGCGCGCTCAGACACTGAGCGCGGATCTTGGCGGAAATCGAAAATGCCTCCGGGAAGTCCCACGGAGGCATCACACCGGCCGCAAATCGCACCGGATTCGACGCCTTCCAATGTAGAGATAAATGACCGTCTGGTCAACGAGATAGGGCAATCCCAGGGGCCCCAAAGCCAGGGGGTTGGCGGTGGTGGTGAGGAGGCGCAGGTTGCCGCCATCAGCACGGAACCCCACCGTATACCTTGCTGAGCACCTGAGACACGGAGACGCGATGCGCGCCCTTATCCTCGCCGCCGGTGCCGGAACCCGGCTCCGGCACCTGACCGAAAAGCGTCCCAAATGCCTGGTCCCCATAGGCGGCAGGCCGCTGATCGATCACCAGCTACAGGCCCTGAAGGACGCCGGCGTCGACGACATCGTCGTCGTGGTGGGCTTCGAGGCTGAGCAGGTCCGGCGTCACTGTCCGCAAGGCGTGACCTTCGTGGTCAATGAGCAGTGGGCGACGACAAACAGCATCTACTCACTCTATCAGGCCGCCGAGTGGATCGAGGGCCGCATGCTGTTGTTCAACTGCGACATCCTCTTCGACCGACGCCTGCTGAGCCGTCTCGTCGAGGGCGAGGGCAGTACCATCGCCGTCGATTCACGAGCGCCCAGGCTGGCGGGGGAGATGAACGTGAGCGTCGACGACGGTGGCGTCGTGCGCGCCATCGGCAAGCATCTCGACCCGGCCGTCACAAACGCCGTCAGCGTCCAGCTGGCCGCTTTCGACGCCACCGGCTCACAACTGATGCGGACGGAACTGGAGCGACTCGTGGACGACGATGTCAGGGATGCCTTTCCGACCTCGGCCTACAAGCCGCTCATCGATGCTGGCGGCTTGAGGGCCGTCGAGGCGGGAGATCTGCCGTGGGCGGAGATTGACTCTGTGGCTGACTACGACCGGGCTGAGGAGGAGGTCGCCCCGCGGCTGGATTGAATCAGCTGGCCCACCGTCACTGCGGCGGTTGCGGGCTCTTGATGAAGGCGATGATATCGCGAATCTGGTCGTTCGTCAGCCGGTCGGCGCCGAAGAAGGGCATGAACAGCTCAGCTGCCGGGTCGTAGGCGTTCGGGTCGACGCCAGCCAGCACCGCGCCGAGGCCGTCGCCCTCGCGAATCTTGCGGGCGTAGAACGCGGCGGGTTTGTCTTTGGGAATCGGCACCGGAGCGATACCGGACTTACCATTGGGATGGCAGGTGTGACAGGCAGCGAAGAACAGCCGACGTCCGGCGATGCGGTCGCCGCCGTCCAACCCGCTGTATTCGCCCGTTTTGTCCGCTGCCGGGGCGAGAGCGAGCGGCACTCGCACGGGCCGCTTGGTGATCCCCTTCAGGTAGGCCTGCAGGCTGAGCAGCTCCTGGGCGGTCAGTTTTTCCGGGTTGCGCATGTAGTGCTCGACACAGACCACAGAGGCATGGGCGATATCCGAGTAGCGATCCGGGTCGTCCGGTTCCTGACCCCACCAGGTCTGCCGTGACGCCGAGTTGTAGAGTGAGTGCCCAGCGCGGATGAGGCCGTCATCGAGGCGACTCTCGTCGAAGTCGGCGTGGCACTGGATGCACGCCAGTCCATTGGAACTCAGCGCGCTGGAGTGGAACATGACGCGCCCTTCCTGAGGTGTGCCTCGCATCTTCATCTGTGCCGACAGGGATGCGGCGCCGAGAGCGATGATGAGCACCGCAATATGTGCACAAAATCTTCGATTTCGTCTCATGGGTTCAAACATAACAAAAGGTGATCCACAGAGCCTGCCCCATGCTGAATAGTGACGAAGCGATCGAGGTGCGCGGTGCCTGCGAGCACAACCTGAAGCACGTCGATGTGGACGTGCCCCACGAGCGGATCATCGCCATCACGGGCGTGTCGGGGTCAGGTAAATCGAGCCTCGCCTTCGATACGATTTACGCGGAGGCTCGGCGACGATTCCTGCTGAGCGCCGGTGGCAGCGCCGCCGCCTTCGCCGACCGTCTACAGCCGCCTCGCGTCGAGCGCATCGACGGATTGCGGCCGGCTCTCGCCATCGCACAGGCGCGCCATCGTCCGTCGGCACGGTCGACGGCGGGAACGGTCACGGGGATCTCCGATTTTCTGCGCCTGCTGTTCGCGCGGGTCGGCCGGGCGCGCTGCCTGCACTGCGGCGAACCCGTCGAGGTGCATCGTCTCGAGGAGGTCTGTGAGCACGCCGCGGCCCGTCCCGAAGGAACGCGGCTCGTCGTGCTGGCGCCGCTGGTTACGCCCACCGATGGTGATGCGGCGTGCGCCTGCATCGCCCACGTCGAACGCTCCGGCTTCCGGCGCCTGCGCATCGGCGGCGACATGCATCTGCTCGAAGACATCGACATGAATGACGTGATCGACCAGCCCCTGGAGGTCGTCGTCGACCGTGTTGTCGTCAAGCTGAATACGCGGCGACGGCTGCGCGGCTCCCTGCAGGCGGCGGCGCAGGCCGGGGAGGGGGCTGTCGTGCTGCTCGACCACGACACGGGAGTGGAGGCGCGTTTCAGCGTGCGCCCCGGATGCGCCCGCTGCGGTGCCGCCTTTCCCGAGATCACACCCGCCCTGTTCAGCTTCAACAGTCCCACCGGCGCCTGCTCGGAGTGCCATGGCACCGGCCTTTCCGCCGGCGCTGCTTTCGAAGGGCTGCTCTCTCCCGGTGAAGCCCCGATGTCGTCGCTGGCACCGATGTGGGAGCGCTTCGGCCACCGCAAGTTGCGCAAGGATCTGGACGCTTTCTGCAAACGAGCGGGCGTCGACGGCAGCGCGCCGCTCTCGGAGTGGCCTCAAGGGGGGGTCAGCGCCTTGTGGGAGGGTGAGAGGCGCCGACGAGGTGCCGGGGGGTTCCCCGGTTTGCGACGCTGGCTGTCGGGTCAGCTGGGCCGCACGCAGCATCGCGACGAAGCGGCCTGGCTCGAGGATCTGGCCGGCGACAGCGACGGCGTCGAATGCCCCGCTTGCAGCGGCCGACGTCTGTCCCCGGCGGCGTTGGCGGTGCAGATCGACGGCGACAGCATCGCCGACCTGATGGCGCGGCCCGTAGCCGCCGCCGCCGACCGTGTCGAGGCCCTGAGGGTGCCGGAGGAGGCGCGTGAGATAGCCGACCATATTCTGGGGTCCGTGCGGGAGGCCCTGTCCACACTCGGCGAACTCGGCCTCGGTTACCTGTCTCTCGATCGTCGGGCGCGGTCTCTGTCGGCGGGAGAACTGCAGCGGCTGCACCTGGTGGCGGCCCTCGGTTCGGGGCTGTCACAGGTGCTCTACGTTCTCGACGAGCCCAGCGCCGGCCTCCACGCCCGTGACACTCAAAGGCTGGGGGCGGCGCTGCGGCGGCTGCGTGATGGCGGCAACACGGTAATCCTCGTCGAGCACGACCTGGACCTGATCGCCGCCGCGGAAGGCGTCGTCGAGCTGGGCCCCGGCGCCGGTGAGGAAGGCGGACAGGTCGTCGCCTCGGGGGCTGTGAGCCAGATAGAGGCGGCCGACACTGCCACGGGCCGGGCCTTGCGCCATGCCGGGGGCGATGGCGGCTCGCGAGGGCGGACGCCTGGAGCCGGCGGCTGGTTGCGACTTACCGGGGCGCGCGGTCACAACCTGAAGGGGATCGACGTGGCGATCCCGCTGGGGTGCTTGGTCTGTGTCTCCGGCGTCTCCGGCTCCGGCAAGAGCAGCCTCGTGCACGACACGGTGCACCTCGTGCTCAGCGCCCGACTGCAGTATGGGGAGCGTCGGCCTCTGGCTTTCGACCAGGTCCACGGCCATGATCTGCTGGAGCGCGTAGTCGCCGTCGACCAAGCACCCATCGGCCGCTCCGCCCGTTCCAACGCCGCCACCTACACCGGGCTGATGGCGGCGCTGCGAAATCTGTTCGTCGATCTGCCCGAGGCGAGACTGCGCGGCTACCGCGCCGGGCACTTCAGCTTCAACAGTCTGGGAGCCTGTACTGCGTGCGGTGGGTCCGGACGTGATCCCGAGGCGGAGGGCTTCGAGGACCTGCCCGTACCCTGCGTGATCTGCTCGGGAAGTCGCTACAACCGGGAGGTGCTCGAGATTCGCTTTCGCGACCACTCCATCGATGATGTCCTGCAGTGCAGCGTCGTGGAGGCTCTCGGCCTGTTCACCAATGTCCCCGAGGCAGCGCAACGCCTACGGCTGCTCGCAGATCTGGGCCTGGGTTACCTACGCCTGGGACAACCTGCAAGCAGTCTCTCCGGCGGCGAAGCGCAACGGGTCAAGCTCGCCGCCGAACTGGGCCGTCCCACCCGCGAGCGCACCCTCTACATACTCGACGAACCCACTTCCGGACTCCACCACCAGGACGTAGCATACCTGCTCGAGCTGCTGCAGCGCCTCGTCGATCGCGACAACACGGTGCTCGTCGTCGAGCACGAGCTGTCCGTCATCGCCGCCGCCGATCACGTCATCGACCTCGGTCCCGAGGCCGGGCAGGCGGGGGGCGAGGTCGTCATCGCCGGCACACCTCAGGACGTGGCCGCATGCGCCGCGTCTCACACCGGCCGATACCTGGCCACATTTCTGGCGGGTGGTATGACTGCAAGAGAGACTGATCCATGAAGATGGACCTGTTACAGTCGGCGCGAGCCTTCATGGCCGACACCGGTCTCGACGCCTGGGTGGTCTGCGACTTTCGCGGCAACAACCCAGTGCTGGCGCCGATCCTCGGGAATTGTGTGCACACGACGCGTCGGGTCATCCTCGTCGTTCCCGCTTCCGGGCAGACGACGCTGTTCGTGCACGCCATCGAGGCGGGGCAGTTCGCCCACGAGGGAGACGCCCTGCGGAGCTACCGGACGCACGAGGATCTCGTCGAAGCCCTGCGGTCGGTTCTCAGCGGCCTGAACCGGGTGGCCATCGAGTATTCTCCCGGGGGGATACTGCCAGCCGTGTCATGGGTCGACGCCGGCACCGTCGAACTGCTGCGCGCCCTGGGTCCGGAGTCCATCGAGTCGTCTGCGGACCTGCTGCAGGCGACGCTGGCCGTGTGGGATGATGCCGCCCTGGCTGCCCACCACGAGGCAAGCACCGCCGTCGTCGCCGCCAAGGACGCCGCCTTCGAGGCGATTCGCACCGCCATCGCCGGCGATGCAACCCTCACCGAGTACGACGTCCAACGCCTGATCGCCGAGCGGCTGGCAACGGGTGGCTTCGAGACCGACCACGACGCCATCGTCGGCGTCAACGCACACAGCGGCGACCCGCACTACGCGCCGGTTGCCGGCCAGTCGGCTGCTATCCGGCCGGGAGACTGGGTTCTCATCGACCTGTGGGCACGGCGCCCGGGAGACGACAATGTCTACGCCGACATCACATGGGTCGCCGCCGCTGCCCCCGTGGTCGAGCCCAGACAGCAGTTGGTGTTTGACATCGTGCGCCGTGCCCGCGATCTCATAGTAGAGCGTCTGCACGATGCCTGGCGTCTCGGGGAGCCTGTGCAGGGCTGGCAGCTGGATCGCCTTGCCCGTGACCATATCGCAGCCGCCGGATACGGAGACCGTTTCCTGCATCGCACGGGACATAGCCTGTCGCCAGGTCCCGCCGTTCACGGGCTCGGCGCGAATCTCGACGATGTCGAGAGCCGCGACACTCGAGTTCTGTTGCCGGGTACGGGGTTTACCATCGAGCCGGGAATCTACTTCGACGATTTCGGCGTGCGCCTCGAGATCGACGTCCATGTCGACCCGGACTCGGGACCAACAGTCACCACACCCTTGCAGGAGGAAATCGTCCTGCTCGCATGAAAGAAAGCCAGCGATGAGTCGTATCGCCTATCTCACCACACCCATCTACTACGTCACCGCTCAACCCCACCTCGGACACGCCTACACGACCGTCGTCGCTGACGTGCTGGCCCGTTACCACCGGCTCGACGGCGATGACACCTACCTGCTGACGGGGACCGACGAGCACGGCGAAAAGGTCTTCACCGCCGCCGCCGAGGCGGGCGTGGAACCCCAGGTATTCGTCGATGGCGTTGCCGAAAGCTACGTCAGGGCGTGGCAGGCACTGCGCATCAGCAACGACGATTTCATCCGTACGACCGAGACACGTCACGTGAACGTCGTCACCGCCGTCCTGCAGCAGGTCTATGATCAGGGGGACATCTACTTCGACGAATACGAAGGGCTTTACTGCGTCGGCTGTGAGCGCTTTCTCACCGATCGCGAAATCGTTGACGGCAAGTGTCCGGACCACAACCTGGTGCCGGAGAAACGCAAGGAGGGCAACTACTTCTTCCGCATGGATCAGCACCGAGAGTGGCTCGCCGATCACATTCGCTCCACCCCCGGGTTTATCCGCCCGGAGCGTTTCGCCAACGAGGTGCTGTCCATCCTGTCGGAACCTACCGGTGACCTGTCAATATCACGGCCCCGAACCCGCGTGCCCTGGGGTATCGGTATGCCCTGGGACGACGAACACGTCACCTACGTGTGGTTCGACGCGCTCATCAACTACGTGTCGGCGCTGGGGTACCCCGACGGCGAGCTGTTCTCCCGCTACTGGTCGTCGGCGCGTCACCTCATCGGCAAGGACATCCTAAAGACGCATGGCATCTTCTGGCCCATCATGCTGCGCGCCATGGGGGCGCCGCTCTACGCCGGTCTGAACGTGGGAGGCTACCTGATGGGGTCAGACGGTCAGAAGATGAGCAAGAGTCTGGGTAATGTGGTCGATCCCTTCGAGCTGGCACAGAAATACTCGGCAGACGCCGTGCGTTACTACCTGGTGAAGGACGTGCCCTATGGCCAGGACAGTGCTGTCGGGGAGGCGGCTCTGGTGGTGCGCTACAACGCCGACCTGGCCAACGACCTGGGCAATCTGGCGTCGCGGGCCCGGGCCCTGCTGCTGCGCCACCTGGACGGTCGGCTGCCCGAGCCGCAGCAGACCGACGCCGATCAGGAAGTCATCGCCACGGGGACGGGCCTGGCGGCGAAAGTGCGTGAAAACTTCCGCAATCTGCGGGTCTACACCGCGCTGGAAGAGGTGATGCAGTTCGTCCGTCAGCTGAACAAATACTTCAACGACCAAGAGCCGTGGGTCCTGGCCAAGTCGGAGGAGACGAAACCCCGCCTCGGCACGGTGTTGTACAACTGCGTCGAAGGGCTGCGCATCGCGTCCATTCTGCTGGAGCCGGCCCTGCCCGACAAGGCGGTTCAGCTGCGCGACAGCCTCGGTCTGCCGGCAGGCGACCTGAAGGCCACCGAGACCTGGGGCGGCGCGCCTGTGGGCGCGGTCGTGCCCGTGGAGGCGCCACAGCTGTTCCCGAAAGCCGAGATGGAGGAGCCTGAGCCCGCCAAACCGGAGCCGCAGATGGACGAGATAAGCATCGACGATTTCGGCCGTATCGAGTTTCGCGTCGCCGAAGTCGTGGCCTGCGAGGCCGTGCCGAAGACGGACAAGCTGTTGAAGCTGACACTGAATGTCGGCAGCCTCGGCGAGCGCACCGTCGTCAGCGGCATCGCCGGGTTCTACGCGCCTGAAGATCTGCCGGGGCGTCGGGTCGTGTTGGTGGCCAACCTGAAACCGGCGAAGCTGCGCGGCATCGTGTCCCAGGGAATGATTCTGGCCGCCGAGGACGACGACGGCAATCTCGCCCTCGTACACCCCGACAGGGAGCTGGCCCCCGGGGCTCGCGTCTCTTAGTCGGTGGTTTTCAGTCGGGCTTGGACTCGCCCGGTCCTTCCAGGTGCTCCCGGCAGATACGATCGACGCGTTCGCGGCTGGTGCGCAACCGTCGGGCGTCGGAAGCGGACAGCTCCTGCCGCGACTCTACCGGGCCATCGAAGGCGCCGCCCAGGCGGCGTCGCTCGTCGTTGTTTCCCAGGGCGGTCTGCGCCAGTGCGTAGGCCGTCACCAGTGATGCCTCCTCGAGAGGGCTGTCGAGAAACCCAGGATCCGGTGTCCCGTCCCAGTCGGGCCAGCAGGTCACCGCGCAGCTGCTGGCCGCGTCGCCGCGGGTCGAAACGCGACAGCCGCTCGAGCAGGTCGCGCACTGTCTCCAGTTCGCGCAGGTCGAAAACCATCACCTCCGCAAAGTAGTTCAGTCCCGTTACCAGGCGGCGCAGGTGTGCCCACAAACCGTCGAGGCCCTGGCGGTAGTTGCGGGAGATCGTCCGAGGCGCATCCTTCGGCAAGCCCAGACTCTCGCACACGCGGTCGAAGCGGCGGCGACCTGCGTTGCTAATGACTCCGTCTCCCTGGTAGACGAAAGGAAAGACGCAGGGGGCCACATCCTAGCGGTCCTCCGCAATCAGGCCGGTGGCAGCGCCACGGGCGCCGTCCGGCGTCGTCATCAGACTGCGGGCGCGCTCGCCGGATACACCGCGGAAGCCCAGGAAGCCGCGCAACAATCGCTCGCCTTCGCCGCCTTCGGCACCGGCCATCTCGCGACTCAGACCAATGGTCGTGCGCAGGTGACGCCGGCGGGAGCTGGGAGCGATTCAGCGACAGCGCCCCGGGTGCGGCCCCCCCGGCGGCACCAAGACCGGCCAGACCACCGGCGAGAGGAACCCAGGCCGGGGTCGACAGCAGTCCCAGGGACAGTCCCACGGCACCCCATACACCAAGGGACCCGGTTCACGCCGTCAGCGCTGCCCAGGCGCCTCCGACGATGCCTCTTAGCACACGGCGATGCCGCGAGAAGGCCCGTGCCGCGGCGTCGACACCGCGGCCTTTGCGCACCTCCTCCAGGACGAAGGCGAACAGCTGCAGGGCCAGTTCAAGCAGCGGAGGTTCATCAATTCCGCGCTCAGGGATCTCTCGGCATGGCGCGTAAGACAGGCCGATGGTTGAGGGCGACCAGAGGGGCCGGTATATTCGGCGCGAGAAAATCCATTAAACCAGCTGGAGGACGAATGTCGGAACGGATTCGGACGGGGTTCATCGGGTGTGGCGGCAACGCCTCCTCGCACATCGGCCGGGTGCTGCAGATCCCGGAGGCCGAGATCGTGGCGCTGTGTGATCCCAGCGGCGACAGCTTGGCCAAGGCCAAGGAACAAAATGCCGGTGCACGAGATCTGCCCGAGTTTTCCGACTACCGTCAGATGCTGGCCGACGTCGAGTTGGACGCCGTGCAGATCTCGACGCCTCACACAACACACTTCGAACAGATCATGGCCTGCCTCGACAAGGGGCTGCAC
>JAYZCA010000125.1:0-4105 GCA_036339235.1 Candidatus Latescibacterota bacterium
CCCTCTCGCCGCGTTCCGCCGTTCCATCTGTTCCACCCGACCACCAGACAGCGAATCCTGCATCAAATTGGGCTGTGCCTATTCGAATACCGTCTGGTTGCGGCCATCGTTCTTGGCCTGATACAAGCGCTTATCGGTCAGGTTGAGCAACTCGAAGTCGTTTTCGACCACATCGAGGGGAAACGAGGCCAGGCCCATACTGACGGTGATCGCGATGGTTGCGGAAGGCACGACGAAGGAGTGCTCCTCGACGGCCTCGCGTACCCGCTCGGCGAGAATGGCGGCGCCCAGGCGGTCGGTGTGGGGCAGCATGAGGGCGAACTCCTCACCGCCGTAGCGCGCCAGTATGTCTTCCTTGCGCATCTGACGGCGGATGAGACCTGCCGTCTCAGCCAGCACCTGATCTCCTACCAGATGCCCGTGCGTGTCGTTGACCTTCTTGAAATGATCGATGTCGACGAGGCCGATCGAGAAGGGTGCGTTGTACCGTTTCGCCTCGGAGAAGCGCCCCCCGAGCTGCTCGACGAGGTAGCGACGGTTGTAGGCACCTGTGAGTTCGTCGATGACCGCCTGGGCTCGAAGCTGGTCATGGCGCTCCTTGATGCGCGAGAAGACGGCGATCTGAGCGCCGAGGGCATCGGCGTCCACCGGTGTAGTGATGTAGGCACTGGCCCCCCCGTGCAACAGGCCCGCCCACTGCTTCGGCCCCGCCGAGGGGCCCAGCAGGAGGAGGGGAATCTCGCTGTTACGAGCCAGATCTATGAAGCGCTCATGCAGAACGGCATCGTCAGCCACCAGCGTGTGGTCGAGAAGGATCAGGTCGTAGGTATGTTCGGTGTCGACGGCCCTCTTGAGAGCCTCCGCTCCTTTGGTGGCGACGATGACGTCGTACATCTCATCGGGTATCGCCGCATGTGCCTGGTCGCTCGTCTCGGCGTCAGCCGTTACGATGAGGATACGGCTCATCGATGAATCGGCCATGTCGTCGCCTGTCTCATCGTTCAAGAGGGTGTTTTCTGCCGTCTCGTCCACTCTGATTCAACTCTCCAGATCCTAAGTGTGTCAGAAGGCGACGACGTCGTCAATCCGTTCAGCCGCAGTGACCAGCATTATCAGCCGGTCCAGCCCGAGGGCGACGCCGGATGCAGGTGGCATCCCCTCCAGGTCGCGCAGAAAAGGCTCGTCCAGCGGCAATACCGGCCGGCCAAGCTCCTGCCGCGTGCGCCGCTCGTCGCGGAAGCGGCGGCGCTGCAATCGCGCATCGGTGAGTTCCCCAAAGCCGTTGGCCAGTTCCAGTCCCCCCGCATACGACTCAAAGCGCTGGGCCACCGACGGATCTCGTGGCTCGAGGCGAGACAGAGCCGCCAGTGGTGCCGGGTACTGACGAAGATGGACACCACGTCCCATCGAGGCCAATCCGGGCTCGACGCGCTCTACCAAGAGCTTGTGGAACGCCGAGTCCCAATCGTCACTCGCGTCGATGCTCTCGCACCCTGCGTCCTGCGCGCGGCCGCGCAGCGTGCCGGCGTCACCAGCGGCACCGTCCCCAAGATCGACACCTGCGAAAATGCGAAAGGCATCGGTCACCGAAAGCCGCGGCCAGGGGGGCTGCAGGTCTACGAGTCCCCAGGGGCCGTCGACGACGGTCGATCCTCTCATGGCGCGCGCCGTATGCGCCACGAGGCGCTCCACATCCGCCGCAACGCGGTCGTACTCGGCGTGCGCCCGATACCACTCGACCATCGTGAACTCAGGCCGGTGCTGGTGAGTGCGCTCACCGCCGCGGAAGCAGCGGCAGATCTGGAAGATGCGCGGCCCCGAACCGGTGGCGAGGAGCCGCTTCATGTGATATTCGGGTGAGGTGAGCAGCCATCCCCCATCGAGCAGTCGCCGCGGCTCGAGAGAGGGTTCGTGCCCCGGCGACTCGAGCACCGCCGGCGTCTCTACCTCGACGAAACCAAGATTCAGGAAAAACTGACGTACCGCCGACAATGCCTGACTGCGCTCCCGCAGTCGTTGTGGCAGAGAGCGTTGCTCGGCGGCGGTCGCTGGAGCCCGCGGGATCCGGTTCAGGCCCGCTTCTTCTTGTAGACGAATGTCGGAGGAGCCTTGTGCTCTATGAAGTCCGCGGTGATAATGCACTCCTTCACGTCGTCCTTCGAGGGCAATTCGAACATGATCTCAAACATGGCCGTCTCGAGGACGGCGCGCAGGCCGCGGGCACCCATCGACTTTTCCTGAGTAAGCTTGACGACCTCGTGCAGCGCCATCGCCTCGAAGTTCAACGCCATCCCGTCCATCTCGAATAACTTCTGGTACTGCCGGACGAGCGCGTTCTTCGGCTTCTCAAGGATGTCGAGAAGCGCTTCATCGGAGAGCGGGTGCAGAGTACTGACTACCGGCAGGCGTCCGATGAGTTCCGGGATCAGGCCATACTGAATCAGGTCTTCGGGTTCGACACGCGCCAACAGCTGGCCTGGATCGAGTTCGGAGGCGGCGGCATCGTTGGCGCCGAAGCCTATGGCGCGTCGGCCGATGCGGGCCGAGATCGTCTTGTCGAGGCCATCGAAAGCACCCCCACAGATGAACAGGATGTTACGCGTGTTGATCTGTACGAGGGGCTGTTCCGGATGCTTGCGCCCCCCTTTTGGAGGTACCCCGGAGACGGTGCCCTCGAGAATCTTCAGCAACTCCTGCTGCACACCCTCTCCGGAAACGTCGCGTGTGATCGACGGATTTCCAGACTTGCGGGCGATCTTGTCGACCTCGTCGATGAACAAAATACCGCGCTCAGCCCGGGCCACGTCGTAGTCGGCGGCCTGCAGGATGCGGACAAGGATGTTCTCGACATCCTCGCCGACGTAGCCAGCCTCGGTGAGGACCGTGGCATCGACGATGGCGAAGGGAACTTCCAGAATTCGAGCCAGGGTCTCGGCCAGCAACGTCTTGCCCGTGCCGGTGGGGCCCAGCAGGAGGATGTTGCTCTTCGACAACTCGACATCGGAACTGCCGGAATGAACACGCTTGTAATGGTTGTAAACGGCGACGGAGAGAGCCTTCTTGGCGCGGTCCTGCCCGATGATGTGTTCATCGAGGTGGGCCTTGATTTCGGAAGGCTTGGGAAGCGGCTTGCCATCGAGGCTGGGCTCCTGCTTGGTTTCCTCCTCGAGAACTTCGTTGCACAGCCCGACGCACTCGTTGCAGATATGGACGGACGGCCCGGTGATGATCTTGTCCACCTGGCCCACGCCCTTGCCGCAAAATGAGCAGCTGACCGTGTTGCGGGGCTTCTTCAGCATGTGACGTAGCCCTGTCGCCCGTCGTCAGGCATCGGTGGACTCCGAAGCGTCGCGTGCACCCTCGTCGTCGGCTGTGGGAGGGCCCGCGGGAGGTGCGGCCTGGTCCGCATCGGTGCCGGCAGCGGGCGCTTGCTGGGTTACCTCGGCAGGCGCCGGAATCCCCGACTCGGGAACCGCAGTTGGTGGCGCTTCGACTGCAGGCGTCGCAGCCTCCTCTGCAGGAGAACTTTCTGCGGTTGCCACCGTGTCCGTTTCTGAGTCCCCTTCGCGCTCGCCGGATCCGGGTTTCATCACGTTGATCGCCTGGAATCCCTTCGCCGTTATGTTGACCATGAACTCCACCTCGTCGCCCTGTGTCAGGCTGCGATCCCAGGAGGAGATGTCGCGCCAGTGCACGAACACATCGGCGCCGGCGGCGGTGGAGATAAACCCATATCCCTTGTCGTTGTTGAACCATTTCACGGCACCGCGGATCCAGGTATTCTCGGCGAGCGCCGCGCCAGCCTCGGAGCCAGCCCCCGGGCTGCCTTCACTTTGTCCTGTACCGCTACCCTTGCTCGCGGTAGGGGCCGTCTCGGTACTGGTTGTGACATCGCCGGCCTTGGTCGAGTTGCCCTCGAGATTGACCACCTGGTTCTGGATCTGCTGCCGGGCGGCGGCCGCCTCGGAATCGGCCAGGAGCAGGTCGAGGCCCTGAAACAATCCGATCACGTAAGAACTGTCGGCGCCGTACAGCCGCCGTGCCTGTACGATGCGATCGGCGATCGAAGAGATGGTCGACTGGTGGATCTGGAGCGATGCCAACG
>JAYZCA010000126.1:0-7272 GCA_036339235.1 Candidatus Latescibacterota bacterium
TGGTCGAGGCGCCGGTTGATAGCGGATATGTCGAGACCGAGCAGAGAGATCTGACGCTCTTGGAGCGAGACATGAATCTCCTCTTCCAGGCCCCCTTTCACCTTCACCGCCGCTACGCCGGCTATCGATTCGAATTGGCGGCGAATCTCCTCCTCGGCGAGCTCGCGCAATTGGAAAAGTGCGGCACCTTCGTCGGCGTCGGCTTTGTCGGTGTAGAGTCCGAGCCGCATGATCGGATCGAGGGATGGATCGTAGCGTAACAGCAGCGGCTTCTCGGCCTCTTCGGGAAGCCACGTGCGGTCCACCTTTTCCCGGATATCCTGGGACACGTCGTTCATGTCCGTGTCCCACTCGAACTCGAGAATGACGTCGGACTGCCCCGCTTTGCTCACCGAGCTGATTCTGACCAGGTGGGGTACGATGCCCAGTTCCCGCTCGAGGGGCCGCGAGATCAGATTCTCGACCTCTTCCGGCGCCGTACCGGGGTATTCGGTGCGCACCGTCAGCGTCGGGTAGGCGATGTCGGGCATCAGGTCCAGCGCCAGCCGCTGATAGGATACCCAGCCAAAGACGCAGACCGCCATGACCACCATGAGGATGGC
Organism: Candidatus Latescibacterota bacterium; assembly: GCA_036339235.1. GTDB lineage: Bacteria > Latescibacterota > UBA2968 > UBA8231 > UBA8231 > UBA8231. The sequence continues at coordinate 603 of JAYZCA010000126.1, forward strand.
CACCGGCCTGCGCGTGGTGATGGAGAAGCTGTTGGAGGGGACCTGGCGGCGGGAGGCCGCCTCATCCGGTGACGCGTCGGCCGACCCTGGCGGGTCGTGCCCGCTCATCCCTGGCTGGTGGGCGCCGCCGGCGCGGCCCCTGCAGCGGCGCTGATGACCTTCACTCGCGCCTGGTCTTTGAGGCCGTTCTGGCCGACGACGATCACGGGCGTATCGGCATTGATCTCCGAGCGCGACTCGACGAAGAGGCCATTCTCATACCCGACATCGAGCTGAATTCGTTGTGCCGTACTGTCGACGACGACAAACACGTAACGCTCGGAGCCGTCGTAGACAACGGCCTCCTTCGGTATCAGAACGGCACTCAGGTGCGTGTCGACGACGATACGCACGTTGACGAACATACCCGGACGCAGATACTCCCAGCGGTCGCGCAACCCCACGGTGACCTTGAAGGTGCCGCTGTTGGGATCGACGATGGGACTGATGCGTTTTACGTATCCCGCAAACAGCATGTCCTCGACGAAGTCGGACTCGACTTCGGCGATCTGTCCGGTCTGCACGATGCGCATGTAGCGCCCAGGCACATGCACGCGGGCGATCATGTCCTCGAGCTTGACCAGGTCGAAGAGCTTGCTTGCTGGCGAGACGCGGGCACCGACCTGGACCTCGCGCAAAGTGATCATGCCGGAGAAGGGGGCGCTGATCCGGGTGTGGGTGAGCGTCAGACGCGCCCTCTCGTAGCGCAGTCGCGCCTGCTCGCGCTGGAAGAGCTTGTCCTCGTACTCCTGGGCGCTGATCAGCTTGCGCCTGTGCATCTCCTCCGTACGCCCGAAAGATCCCTCGAGGTGGCGCAGGTTGACCTCGCTCTCGCGGTCCTCCAAGTGGGCCTGGTCGTTTTTCAGTCGTACGAGGAGGTCGCCGGCGCTAACCTGGTCACCCTCCTCGACTAGGACGGCCTCCACGAGGCCGCTCTCTTCGGGGTGGATCTCTACGGAGGCCTCGGTCTCGACGGTGGAACTGAAGATCAGGTAGGATGAGATGTCACCGATGACAGCCACGGCGGTCTCCACCGGGACGGCGTCCGTGATCCTGGCTTTGGAGGAGTCCGCTGAGTCGGCAGCAGCAGAATCGGTCGACGTGGAGTCAGTCCCCGTAGAGTCTGAGGCGGCGCCCTGCGACGCGTCGGCTTCGTCGGTACCCTGCGAGCCACAGGCCACCCATGCCCATGCGAGCAGGCACAGGACCGCAGCCCGCGGAAGCCACGCGAAGACCGCGTAGGATTGTCTATGTTGTTGGAAACAATACATTAGGGTTTCCTCTAAGGCCGATAGTCCCGCAAATCGTGGACTCTGTCAACAGTTAGTAGACTCCGGGGACTTCACCGTGTTGTTTGCCGAGATCGTCGTCCTCGTGTCGCTCACGGCAGCGCTGACCCGATTCGTCCGGCAGGCGCCACAGACCGAGGGACTGCGCCTGTGGGTAGCACAACGCTCCCGCCTGCTGGACAAGCTGCTCACCTGCCCCCATTGCATATCCTTCTGGATCGCCGTGGCCGGCACGGCCGCGTTGTGGTTGCTGGAGACCCGGTCGCCCCTCGAGGTGGGACTGATGGTCCTGCTGGGCTGGCGCGGCGCCTACTACATCAACAGATCAATGGATCAGCGGCGCGACCAGGCTATCCATCGCGCGGGCCTGTCATGCTCCGTGTGCGGAGCGCCATATCAGGAGAAAGTCTCCATCGAGCGGGGTGGTCTGGCTTTTTGTTCGACCGCGTGCTGGTTCGACTACCTGCGCACGCGACCGACGCCGCGCAAGAACCTCGTCAGCCGCTCCGGCGAGATCATTCCACAGGAGATATATCCGTTGAGTTACCAGAATGTGACCAGCAAGGAGGCCCACGAACTGCTGGAGGGCGGACACGGTTACATCTATGTCGACGTGCGTTCCATTCCCGAGTTCCAGAATGGTCATCCTGCAGGGGCCGTCAACGTGCCGATCTTCCACCGTGAACCGATGGGCATGGTGCCCAACCCCGATTTCCTCACCATCGTGGAAGCCCACTATCCACGTGACGCGAAGTTGCTCATCGGCTGCCAGAGTGGCCAGCGCTCGACGCATGCCGCCGAAGCGCTCGTGGCGGCCGGCTTCCAGGATGTGACCAACGTCAAGGGTGGGTACGGCGGTGTGAGGGATCCCTCTGGGCAGTCCGTGGAACCCGGGTGGTTCGAGCAGTCCTTGCCCACCGAGTACGGCGAGCCCGACGAGCGCAGCTACGCGGCGTTGGCAGGGCGCCGCCGGGAGAGTGAGCAGCAGTGAGCCACGCCGCGCACCGCGCTGCCGCGCCTGACAGCGTCGGCGTCGCCGTCATCACGGTAAGTGACACGCGCGACAAGGACACGGACAGGAGTGGAGCTCTCATACGCGAGAAGCTCGAGGGCGGCGGTCACACCGTCGTACACTACGCCATCGTCAAGGACACGGCTGGGCAGATCAAAGGCGAACTGGCCATCGCCGTTGAAAAACGCGGCTGCCAGGCTCTGATCCTCAACGGCGGCACGGGCATTTCGCCCCGCGACAACACCTTCGAGGTTGTCGACGGCATGTTGGAGAAGCGCCTGCCCGGTTTCGGGGAAATCTTCCGCTACCTCAGCTACAAGGAGATCGGCTCGGCGGCGCTCATGTCGCGGGCGACGATGGGCACCTACCGCGGACGCATCATGGTTTCCCTGCCCGGATCGACGGGGGCGGTGCGTCTGGCCATGGACGAGCTTCTTCTGCCTGAGCTCAGCCACCTGGTGGACACGGTCTCCCCCAACCGCTGATGGCAGACCTCAATCCGCTGTTCCAGGTCGGGCTCGACGTGCGCGATCGGGTCTGCCTCGTCATCGGCGGCGGCGGCGAGGCCGAGGACAAGGCGGGCCGATTGATAGACGCCGGTGCCCGCGTCGTCCTCGTCAGCCCCGAGTCGACACAAGTTCTGGAGGATTGGGCGACGCAGGGTTGGTTGGAATGGCGTCGGCGGCACTACGAGCCGGGCGACCTGGATAGCGCCTTGCTGGTGTTGAACACGGTTCGATGTGACACCGACCTGGGCGACCGGGTCCTTGCCGACGCCGAGTCCCGCGGCATCCTCGTCAACACCTACGACGATGTGTCCCGGTCGCACTTCGGCATGGCTGCCCTCGTCAAGGCCGGCCCCCTGCGCCTCAGCATCAGTACGAGCAACGCCAGTCCAACCCTGTCGAGGCGGCTGCGCCAGGACCTGGAGGGCTTGTTCGACGCGGAGTTCGGTGAATACCTCGAGGCACTCGGAAACGCACGGGCCCATCTGAAGGAAACGATCCACGACTTCGACACGCGCCGGCTGATCCTGCACGGTCTCGTGGAGGGTGCCCGCCTGGAGGGTCGTTTTGCCGTTCCCGCAGACTGGCGGCAACGGATCGAGGCGGCACTGGCGGCAACGGGCATAAAAAAACCCGGTGAATAGCCGGGTTTGCTGCAGCGGACAGAGGGAGCGCCGACTATCTAGTCGTCGTCATCATCATCCCGATTGTCGGTGACCGAGTAGGCGCTGGCCACCCCGCTGGCGGTGTCTGCGGGAGGACTGCCGGCGGCAGGCGGGACCACTCCGCCTTCTTCGCGGGTTTGATGCAGGGCTTCCTTGAGCAGGCGGCCAGGCTTGAAGTGAGTCTTGCGGCGGGCGGGTACGTAAATGATCTCCCCTGTGCGCGGATTGCGCGCCGCCGGCTTGGGACGGGTGTCCTTGACCTGAAAGACCCCGAAGCCCCGGATCTCGATCCGGTTGCCTTCGATCAAGCTGTCTCGCATGGCGACAAACAGACTGTCAACCATCTTGGCCGCCAGGTTTTTTTTGCAGGCGGTATTCTGGCTGACCAGCAGCGCGAGGTCTTTTTTGGTGATAGTGGACAATGAACCCCTCCTGTTGTCCCCCCAGCGGCTTCGCCCGATGTCAGGAAGTGTCTAAGTGACTTTAGTTATTGGTAAATAACGCGTTGCAGGAAATTACGGCGCGCAAATAGGCCGTGTCAAGAAAATTCGCTTAGAAGCACTTATTTCTTTTGGTAGTTAGCGCAAAAAAACACCCCTCTCCGGGAAGCCGGGGAACGACTCTCTCCATCCCGCGCGGTCGGACGATTCCGAAATCGATCATAAATACAATACAATCAATATGTTAAAGCCATGATAAGCAAGCCGGAGCCGATGTGTCCCACGAGTCCCACCTGGAGCTCCATGCTGGTTGAGCTCCTGCTCTTGACGAGACCACGAAACTGCGTTCTCACGGGGATCTCGGTGTGGGTCGGTGCCGTGACCTCCGGAGCCGACAACGCCTCCTTCGAGGTCATCCTCGCCGCCATCGGAGCCGCTGCTATTGCCGGTTCGGGCAACGGCATGAACGACGTTATCGACCTGGAGGTGGACCGTTGCAACCGTCCCCATCGGCCGCTGCCCTCGGGCCGCCTGTCCGCCGGTGCCGCCCTGGCCGTTTCCGCTTTGCTCGGCGTCACCGGGCTCACGCTGGCCTTCGTGGCCGGCATCATACCCGGCATGATCGCCTTCGCCGTCGTCATCGGACTGGCACTGTACAATTGGTTTTTGAAGCGGGTGGGCCTGGCGGGGAACGTGCTCGTCAGCCTGATCGCAGCTTCGACCTTCCCCTACGGCGCCGCTGCCGCCGCCGGCGGCGACGACTGGGGCCGCTGGTGGATCCCGGCGTTGTTTGCCTCCCTTTACCACGTGGCCCGAGAGCTCGTCAAAGGTGTCGAAGACGCCGAGGGCGACGGGCTGGCTGAATTCCACACGGTGGCGCAGGTACACGGGATTGGGCCGGCGTGCAGGGCGGCTGCCATCCTCTTCGGCCTGGTAGGTCTGGTCGCCCCCCTGCCGGCGTTGGTCGGCATTTACGGCGTGGCGTACCTGGTCCCCGTCTTCGTACTCGACGTCTTTCTCGTCGATACCATGCGCCGGTTGTGGTCAGGGTTCGCACCCGATTCGCCGCGCCTCAGCCCCCGCCTGCTCTTCGGCATGGCCCTTGGGCTGGTTGCGGTCGTACTCGGGGAGTTCCTGGACCGGTCGTAGCCAAAGGAGAACACATCGTGAAGATCACCGATATCAGGACGTTTCCCCTCTGTGCGGGAGGGCGAAATTTCCTATTTGTGAAGGTTGAGACCGACGAAGGCCTCTACGGGATGGGTGAGTTCGGCATCACCTGGAAGGAGCAGGCAGGAATTGGCGCCATCGAGCACATGAGACCGCACCTGCTGGGACAGGATCCGGCGAATATCGAGTTCCTCTGGCAGTTGATGTTCCGCGGCGACTTCTTCCCCGGGGGGCGCATCGCCGCCGCCGCCATCAGCGCCATCGATATCGCGCTCTGGGACATCAAAGGCAAGGCCCTCGACCAGCCCGTCCACATGCTCCTGGGAGGCAGAATGCGAGATCGCGTCGTCTGCTACACCGGCGTCGGCGGTGGGACTCCGCAGCAGACCGCGCAGACCGCGCGGGAGCGTGTCGAAACCGGCTGGCAGTATCTGCGTCTGTCTGTCAACGATCGTGACGGCATCCTCGACGCGCGCACTTGCGTGCGCGACGCCGTCGAGCACTTCGCCGCCGCACGTGACGCCGTGGGCCCCGAGGTGGAGATCTGCATCGACGTGCACACACGCCTCGACCCGCCGGACACGATCCGCCTCGGCCGCTTGCTGGAGGAATTCGACCCGTTCTTCATCGAGGATCCGCTGCGTTGCGAGAACCCCCAGAGCTACCGTCACGTAAGACAGCACGTGGCCAGTCCGCTGGCCGTGGGTGAGCACTACGCGACGAAGTGGGAGTTTCGCCAGATGATAGAAGAGGAACTGCTCGACTACGCCCGCATCGATCTGTGCATCGTCGGCGGACTGACGGAGGCGCGCAAGGTCGCCAACTGGTGCGAGACCCACTACATCAAGATCGTCCCCCACAACCCACTAGGGCCGGTGTCAGCCGCCGCCTGCCTGCAGCTGGACCTGGCGATCGACAACTTCGCCGTGCAGGAAGGCGGGCGCATCGGCTCCGCCTTTCTCGAGGACGTCTTCCCCGTACAGGTCCCCTACGAAGCCGGCCACGTCCTGCCCCCCGAACGCCCCGGCCTCGGCATCGAGTTCGACGAGAAGGCCGCAGGCAGCTACGAATTCAAGTGGCTCAACGGCCCGCAGCTACGCCGCTCCGACGGCTCCTTCACCAACTGGTAGCCATAGGACCGCCCCAAGACGGCTGACAGTTCTTCCGAGCATGTGTCCGGGTCGTTGTCCATCCGAAGAAACGAGACTGGGGCCAAGCAAACGTGCGCAGGCGGGCGGCGTGGGCGGGCGCAGGGGCGTCTGTGGCGCAGTCCCGTCCTCCGAGGGTCAAGCCCGAAGGGCTGGCGCCCGGACGAAGCCAGCCGACGGAGCCGCAGGATGCGGCGTTCAGTCGACCCTCGAACCCGGGACGATCAGCGTAACAGAGCCCACGGAGTCTGCGCACGACGCCCGGCCCATGCAACCATATCCTTGCCACCATCGCCCCCACCCCCGAAGCTTTTCCTCATGAACCTCTCACCGCCCCGCGGCACCCGCGACTTCTTCCCTGGAGACATGCGCCTGCGCACGTGGCTCTTCGGCCACTTCCG
>JAYZCA010000127.1:0-23894 GCA_036339235.1 Candidatus Latescibacterota bacterium
TCGAATCGGCATCCGCTGGCGGCGCCACGCGCTGGTGCAGTTCACCCTCGATGAGCAGGTCGAAGACCCATGGCGGATCCGGTTCGACGCCGGAGTTCACGATCTCCAGCCGTACCGACGAGGTGTCGCTGACGAATCTCAGGCGCACCCCCGCCGGCATCGACGCCTTGTTCACCACGGAAGGCTCGAACAGGTCCCGCTCGGCCAGAGGCAGCCGCCACGGTTGTACGCCAGCGGCCGTCGCCTCGATGTAAACGGCGCCCTCAATCGATACCTCACCCCCGGTCAGAGCCAGGGACTGCATGTTATCGGCCATTCTTCACCCCCTCTGTTAGTTCCAGTTCCTCGGCCCGATGACAGCTCACCCAGCGACCATCGAGTTGACGCAGCTCGGGCTCCTGCGAGCGGCAGCGGTCCTCAGCGTATGGGCAACGCGAATGGAAGGCACAACCGGGAGGTGGATTGGCCGGATCCGCCACTTCCCCCTCGATGAAGTCCCCCGGCGGCTGCGACGGATCAGGCACGGGGGCCGCGTCGAGCAGACTGCGCGTGTACGGATGCCGCGGCGTGTGAAACAGATCCTCCGTTGGGGCCAGCTCGACGATACTACCCACGTACATCACCGCCACCCGGTCGCAGATGTGCCGCACGACGCTCAGGTCGTGGGCGATGAATAGATACGTCAGCCCCAATTCACGCTGCAGGCTGTTCATCAGATTGAGGATCTGCGCCTGCACCGACACGTCCAGCGCCGACACCGGTTCGTCGGCAACGATAAGGCGGGGATTCAGCGCCAGGCCGCGGGCGATGCCGATTCGCTGCCGCTGCCCTCCGGAGAAGGCGTGCGGGTAGCGCTGCAGGTGCTGGGGATTCAGTCCCACCTGGGCCAGCAGCTCACGCACGCGGAGTTCGCGTTGTGTGCGGTCTTTCATGCCGTTCACCAGCAGCGGCTCACCGACGATGTCGAACACCGTCATGCGCGGGTTCAACGACGCGTACGGATCCTGGAAAATGAGCTGCATGTGTTGCCGCAGCTCCTTCAGCTGTTTGTAGTCGGCTGTCGCCACATCGGTGACGGTGTCGTCGACGCGAAAGCGGATCACACCCTCCGTCGGGTCCAGCGCCCGCAGGATGCAACGGCCCACCGTCGTCTTGCCGGAGCCGCTCTCCCCGACCAGACCCAGACACTCACCTTCGAGTACATCGAAGCTGACACCGTCGACGGCCTTTACCGCGCCGACTACTCGATTGAGGAATCCCTTCGTGATCGGGAAGTGCTTCTTGAGGTCGCGCACCTGAAGCAGAGGCGTGGCGGGTTCAGCCATACTCATTCACTCCTCACCGTGCGCTTGAGACACGCCGTCGTATGCCCGGGTGACATCTCCGTCAGGTCCGGCCGCTCGCCCACATCGCAAAGTCCCGCCTCCGCCTCCCGACAACGCGGCACGAAGGGACAGCCCACAAGGCGCTCGAAGGGATCGGGAACACTGCCCTCGATCACCTCCAGCTCCGCCTTGCGTTCACCTACGTGGGTGCCCGGCAGCGATCGCAGCAGCGCCTGGGTGTAGGGATGCTGCGGATCCTCGAAGATCTGCTGCACGGTTCCGTACTCGACGACGCGTCCCAGGTACATCACGGCGACCTCGTGTGCCATCTGTGCGACCACGCCCAGGTCGTGGGTGATCAGCAGGATCGCCATGCCGAGCTCGTCTTGCAGCTGCCTCATCAGCGCCAGGATCTGCGCCTGGATCGTCACGTCGAGGGCCGTCGTCGGCTCGTCGGCGATCAGCAGCGCCGGCCGGCACGACAAGGCCATGGCGATCATGGCGCGCTGTCGCAGCCCACCGCTCAACTCGTGCGGATACTCGCCGAAGCGACGCTCGGGGTCGGGGACGCCGACACGTCGCATGATGTCGACGGCGTGCGCCCGCGCCTGCGTCTTGTCGAGATCCATGTGCAGACGTACCGCTTCGACGATCTGGCTGCCCACGGTGTGCACGGGACTCAGGCTCGTCATCGGCTCCTGGAAGACCATGGCGATGTCGCGGCCACGGATGGCCCGCATCTGCTCGCCGTCCTCCTCCAGATCGGTGAGGCGTACGCTGGTACCCTTTGGGTGATTGAGGGTGATCGTACCGTCGACGATACGTCCAGGCGAGGACAGAATCCGCATCAGCGAGAATGCGGTGATCGATTTGCCGCAGCCGCTCTCGCCTACGACACACAGCGTCTTGCCGCGGGGCACGACCAGATCGACGCCGTCCACGGCATGGACCGTACCCTCGTCGAGGGGGAAGTGCGTCTTGAGTCCCTCGATCGTGACCAGGGGATCGCTCATCTTGCGCCGCCCGTCACCTGAAGAGATCGCTTGCGATCCCAACGGGGCGGCGTGGGCATACCGCTTGTGTCCAGGAAGCAACATTTACGCCGCTACCTGGAGTACGGGTCCGCCGCGTCGCGCAGGCCGTCGCCGACGAAGTTGAAGGCCAGCACGGCGATGATGACGAACAGCGCTGGCGTCAGCAGCCAGGGCTGCAGAGCCACGGCCTGCACGTTCTGCGCCTCCTTCAGCAACACCCCCAAGCTGGTGATCGGCGGCCGCAGCCCGAGGCCGAGAAAGCTGAGGGCCGTCTCGCCGAGGATCATGTTGGGCAGGGTTAGCGTCAGACTGACGATGATGTGGCTGGCGAAGCCGGGCAGCAGGTGGCGGACCATCACGCGCCGCTGGCTAGCCCCGGCAAGCAGTGCCGCCGTGGCGTAGTCCTCCTCGCGCAGGGACAGGATCTTGCCGCGAACGACGCGCGCCAATCCCGTCCATCCGAGGAAGGAGAGCACTACGGTAATCCCGAAGTAGACCTTCAGCGGCGACCAGTCCGAGGGCAGCGACGCGGACAGAGCCATCCACAGCGGGATCGCCGGGAACGAGCGCAGCACCTCGATCATACGCTGGATCATGTTGTCCACCCAGCCGCCGTAGTACCCTGACGTGGCACCGATGAGCAGCCCGAAGGTGAAGCTCAACGCCACGCCGATGAGTCCCACTGTCAGGGAGATGCGGGAGCCGTAGATGATCCGAGTCAGCATGTCGCGCCCCACCGCGTCGGTGCCCAGAAGGAACAGCGTACCCCCCGGTTCCACACCGAAGAGGTGAATGTCGGTATCGATGAGACCCCAGAACTCGTACGGCTCGCCGCGTACGAACAGCTGTACCGGGTAGGTGCGACTGCGGTCTTCCGCGTAGACAACACGCAGCGTCTCTGGGTGGCGCCTGCCCTCCAGGCCATAAACGAAGGGCCACAGATGTACGCCGTCGTCGCCGATCCAGCGCAGCCGCTGAGGAGGGGCATACATGTACTCGAGGTGTTCTGCGTCGAGAGAGTACGGTGCCACGACCTCGCAGAATGTGGCCACGGCGTACAGAGCCAGCACCACCCAGCCGGACCAGACGGCCAGTCTATGCTTGTTGAACTTGCGCCGCATCAGCTGCCACTGCGACGCGGTTCTCAGGGCGGCGGCCTCCGGTGCGTCTTCGCTGGGGTCCTGGTGTATGGCGGCTGTCACTGGACTACCGGTTTCGGCTCTCGTAGCGGATCCGCGGATCCAGGATCAGCAGCAGTATGTCGGAGATCAGCGTTCCGATGACGGTGAGGAAGCTGAGGATCATCACCATCGAGCCGGCCAGGTACATGTCCTGGTTTTCCAGGGCGCGCAGCAGCAGGGGTCCCACCGTCGGCAGGCCGAGAACGACGGAGACGATAACGGACCCGGATACGATACCCGGCAACACCCAGCCTACCGTCGACACAAGCGGGTTCAAGGCCACACGCACCGGGTACTTCAACAGCAGCTTCACCGGGCTTACGCCCTTGGCGCGCGCCGTCATCACGTACTGCTTCGGCAGCTCGTCGAGCAGGTTGCCCCGCATGACACGGATGAGTCCCGCCGTACCCGCCGTGCCGATGACGATGACGGGAATCCACATGTGGGCCACCAGGTCCGAGAACTTGGCCATGCTCCACGGTGCGTTCTCGTAGGCTGGAGAGAAGAGGCCGCCGGCGCTGACGCCGAACACCGAGTAGCCGATGTACATGAAGATCAGAGCCAGCAGGAAGTTCGGCGTCGCCAGGCCGATGAAGCCCAGGATCGAGAAGGCGTAGTCGCCCCACGAGTACTGACGTACCGCCGAGTAGATGCCGATGGGGATGGCCAGGGCCCAGGTGAACAGCAGTGTGAAGATGGAGATCGTCATGGTCAGCAGCAGACGCTCGCCGATCAGCTCTCCCACAGGGCGGTTCCACTCGAAGGAGGTGCCCAGGTCCGGCCATTTGAACCACGGCCAGTTGATGCTCCGGCCCCCGTTGTCATCGGGCACCGAGAGGTAGGCGCCGTCCTCGGCGCGCCGGAAGCCGAAGGGCATCAGATCGTTCAGCCACCTGCTGTACTGCAGCACAAAAGGCTCGTCCAGGTTGTAGCGTTTTCGCAACGCTTCGACCTGCTCGAGGCTCACCGTCTCGCCTGTCTCTTCCAAAGCCGTGACATACGAAGTGAGATAGTCACCGGGCGGCAGCTGGATCAGGGCGAAGGAGACGAGGGAGATGATCCACAGGGTGGGCAGCATCCACAACACGCGACGAACGATGAGGGTGAACAACTATGAATCCTCGTCGATGGCGTAGCACTCCGGCGCCGTCGCCCCCGGCGTGCGCAGCGGCCAGCAGGCCACCGCCACTTCCGGTACGTTGCGGAAGGAATTCTTGACGATGAAGATCTGCGGCACGGCACCCACACCGCCGATGGCCCAAAGATGCTGACGATTGATCTCGATGATCTCTTTGAAGAGGCGGATCTGTTCCTCTTCATCCATCGTGCGTTTCAGCTCACCAAACAGGTCCAGGGCGCGCCGCATCGGAGCGGGCGGCTCCTCACCCTTGCGCCCCCCTGTGCGATACCACTGAGCGTAGTCGAGGCCGAAGTGCGACGCGGAGCTGTAGGGGATAAACCAGCGCGGGTCGAGGACCGGGATGATCTCGCCGGCGCCTCCCCACATGGCCACATCGAAGAGACGGGAGTTGCGCCGCTGTGAGAACAGCTGGCGCGCCGACATCTTCACCTTCGTCTGTACGCCGACATCGGTCCAGTCGGCGGCGATCATCTCGAACATCTGACTCATGCTGGACCCTGTCGACGACATCTCCAGGTAGATGCTCAGAGGCCTGCCGTCGGGCCGCAGACGAGTGCCGGCACTATTGCGGTGCTTCAGTCCCATGTCGTCGAGCAGTCGATTGGCCTTGTCCTGGTCAAATTCGATGTAGGCCTTCTCGTACTCCTCCACGTACCAGGCCGAAACCAGCGGCGGCGCCAGCTGGCGAGGCCTCCCGAGCCCGTAGTAGTTGGCCTCGTTCAGCGACTCCCGGTCGAGCGCGTGGGACAGAGCCTTGCGGAAGCGATGGTCGCCGAAAATCTCCCGCATCACCGGATCTTTGTGGTTCAGATTCACCGACAGCGAGAAAGTGCCATCGCCACCGTCGATCCAGTGGTACACGCGGTAGCCGCCGGTCTCCTGGTTGGCCATGAACAGCGGATATTCGCTCGGGCTCACGTGCCGGCTCTGCATGCCGACTTCGCCGTTGATCACCTTCAGGTTGATCGTCTCGACGTCGTAGATGTCGAAGGTGACGTCGTCGATGTAGGGCAACTGTCGGCCCTCGGCATCGACCTTCCAGTAGTACGGGTTGCGACTGAAGCGCGCCGGACGTGCCGGCGGCGGCTCGGTACACACCCAGGCCCACAGCCGCGGCATCTCCGTGTTGCGCCACTCGCGCTTGTCCGTAAACAGTTGAAACCAGAAGTCCCGGCCTGTTGCGCGCGCCAGGCGCTCGAGTTGCTCCTCCGGCACATAGTTGCGGTGGAACTGCTTCAAGTAGTGAGCGGGGTAGCCGACCATGGTATAGCTGAAGTTCGACGCCAGCTGTTTGATGAACAGCCCGTTCGGCTCCGCGAAGCGAATGCGGAACGTCAGATCGTCGAGTTTCTCCATCTTCATGAGCTCGCCACCGTGGCGGTACTCGATACCGATCACGGGGGTGATATCCGCATCCTGCAGGACGTCGTCGTACCAGAAGAGAATGTCGTCGGCGCTGAAGGGATGCCCATCCGACCAGCGTACGCCGCGCCGCAGGTGGAATGTGAAACTGCGGCCACCCTCCTCTATGTCCCAGTGCGTCGCCAGGTTCGGCAACACCCGCTGAGCCATGGGGTCCCAACGCACGAGACCGTCGTAGGCAAGACGCGCCTCGATGATGCCGATGTCACTGGGGCCGGTTGCGTAGCGGCGCCAGGTGCCACCGTAAGGACCCATCTGCTGGGGCGGGGTGATGACGAGAGGATTTTCGGGCAGCCGCTCGGCCACCGGCGGCAGTTGGCCGGCGGCGACCTGTTGCGCCCACCGCGGCGACTCCTGGAAGTGGCGCTTCCTGTCCGGGTGCCACTCGCTGATCGTGTGCAACGCCCTGGCCTGCGTGGGGTGTCGGTCGGGGACCTGCACGGACTCGAGAGCCGCCAGGTCCACCGAGCCGGCGCCAGATAACGCCCACGTGATTGACGCAAATACCTCGACACACACCACCAGGGCGGCCATGACCAGGAACATTTTCGCGGCGGGCCCGCGCGCCGCACGCCTCAGGGCCGTCGAGATCTTCTCAGAAAGCATCGCCTCAGTATAGGACCAATGCGGTGTTCGTGCGATGACTCACGGCCATGTGGGGCGCTTCATGCTGAACACTTCATTGACCACGACATAATCGAGATACCCGAGACACCCTACGGGCTGCAGGCGTTTCATGTCGACCCGACCGTCCACCAGGATCGACTCGTCGATGTGGATGCCGACCACACGGCCAAAGGTCACCGTGTTCGGTTCGTCATCATCCGTCAGCATCTGCACGGTCTGGGTGTGCACACATTCCAGATGAGCTGGGCTCTCGGCGACTGAGGAATACCGTCGTCGACAGCGGCGGCAGCCCCGTCGCCACGAGCCTACCGAAGACGAATGCCGTACAACCAAGCCACAACCACCGGTATATCAGGATCTCCTCGCCCCGTCCGTCGTCGGCGTGGCTGGAGTACCATGCGGAGCGCACCACGCGTCGCAGATGGGCACGGCATGTCCACAGCATCATCACCACCAGAGCCAGCATCGCTCCCGTGCCCTGTTGCGACGGCGACGTCGACGATCCTGTGAGGGCTTCGTTGTGCCCCTTGATCTCGTAACCGATGAGGCTGAAGACCCCGGTTTGAAAGCGCCCGAGCAGGTGAAAGTCCTTTGGCCCCAGCGCTCAAACGGGCGTGCCCGCGGCAGCCTCTTGCTCCTCGAGCCACACGCGCAGCGGCACGTCCTCGGAAGTGGGTGAGGTGTAACCCCGACCGCCGGAGTGGGTCACGCCCAGCAGCTGCTGGCGGATGGGATCGCAGCAATCGAGATAGTGGGCCACCGTCATGTCATCGCGTGGGCGTAGCCAGCGGTACGAGTACCCGTAGAACAGCACGCGACGCGGCACCCGCCAGAAGTTGTGACTGCCCGAGTGCCACAACCGCCTGTCGAAGAAAACCGCTGTTCCCGGAGGCACACACACGGGGATCCCACCGTCGACCATGCCCTTGCGATCCCCCCCCGGAAAGTCATCCTGCAGGTGTGATCCCGGCAGCACGTAGAAATTGCCCCGCCCCGTCTGTGTCGTGTCGGTGAGGAAGTAAGCGATCTTCAGCGACACACGCGGGCGGGGTGTGCTCTCCAAGTCCTGGTTCAGCGTGCCGGAGTCCTGATGCCAACCCAAGCCAAGGCCGTGTGTCTCGAGGCTGTGACCCTGCGGTTCGGGTGGTGTGTAGGTCATGTGTGTGTGGTAGAGCTGGATGTGCCAGTTGAGCAGGCCCCACACCTTCGGAAACGTGGTCGGGCAGTCGAGCAGCTCCAGGTAGGCGTCGTCCTTGCCGATAAAGTCGTAGTGGTTGATACGCGCCTCGGGCGACTTGCCCATGCGGTCCCGTTCCTGGCGATCGACGCGATCGGAGATCGGCACCAGCCGGTCCACCAGGCTCTGGGGAATCGCGTTCTCCACGATCAGGTAGCCATCCCGCTCGAAAGTGGTCCTCTCCTGGTCGGTGACCTGGTGCTGCAGGCAGGCGGGATCCATCGTGTTACATCTCCGTTGCGAGTGGGGGTAGCGCTGCTAACGAAGACGCATTCGATCGAAGGCGTCAATCGGTTCAGCCCCGCATCGCCTCAGGCGCTTCTGACTATCTTTTCTCCCTCGCGCGCGGCGCCGCGCTTTCGCAAGACCGATCGATTGAGTCGAGATGAAGATCACGAAAACAGAAGTGTTCGTCCTCGGGGACCCCGAACCCGAGGGCCCGGTCGACGGGGCACGGGTACATGGCCTGGCCTTCGTACGGATCCACACCGATGAGGGTATCACGGGGTTGTCGGAGATCTTCTGTGTGCCGCCGGGTGTGGCACGCGCCGTGCTTGATGGCCCCGAATCGCTCTTCGGCCGCCTGCTGCTCGGCGAGGATCCGGTAACACCCGAGCGCCTGTGGACCCGCCTTTACAACAGCATGCTCCACGGCAACCGCCGCGGCTGGGTTATCATCTGCCTGGGCGCTGTCGACGTGGCCTTGTGGGACATCTTCGGCAAGTCGACGAGGCGGCCTGTGTACGAACTTCTGGGCGGAGCCGAGCGGTCACGCAACCAGGTCATTGAGGGCGACGCTCCACGCTGCGTCATACCGTACTGTACCATCATCTCCGATGGCTGGGATCGGGACAGCGTGTTGGGTGAACAGGTGGATCGTGTCGTCCGGCTGCGTGAGCTCGGCTACCGCGCCTTCAAGGTGGAGCCCATGAACCAGCCGCTGGAGGTGATCGTCGAACTCACGCGACGCACCCGCGAGGTTTTGGGACCCGGGCCGATGCTCAGCGTCGATGTGGGCTACCTGTGGAACGATGTGGGCTCCGCGGTGGCGACACTGCGACAGCTGGAGGAGTTCGACGTCTTCTTCTTCGAAACCCCCTTCCCCGTGGACCGCATGGACGCTTACTCGAAGCTGGCGGCGCAGACGCCGCTGCGCATCGCCGCCGGCGAACACGCCGTCACCCGCTGGGAGTTTCTCGACTTCATGGAGCGCGGCGGCATGCACGTGATGCAGCCCTACATGACGACGTGCGGGGGCCTGACGGAGGCCCGCCGCATCGTCGAACTGGCGCAGGCTCGCGGCGCCCTCGTGTGTCCAGGGAACTGGTCGACTCACGTACTGGGAGCCGCCACCGTGCACCTAGCGGCATTCTCACCCATCACGCCCTTCATCGAATCGGCGGTGAGCGAGGTCTACGGCTCTCCCCTGCGAAAAGCCATACAACAGGTCTGCCTCCCCGTAGTCGATGGCGCCATCGCCCTACCCACCTCACCGGGCATAGGCATCGAACTGCCCCCCGAGTTGATCGACGAGTTCCTCGTCCCACCCGACAAAGGCTGGCGCTACCACGAGGATCCGTAGCGCCCGGCTTACTTGTCTAGTGTGCCAATCCTCTGGCCGCTGCTAGCAGGACGTCGCGCCCTAGGCGCACCTGGTATCTGGGGTTCACATACTCGAACTGCACGTGCCGGTCGGTATCCACGATAAACACCGCGGGCACTGGCAGACCGCTCTTCCCCTCCTGCCGATAGGCCACACCGTAGGCATGGGCGGCTCGCAGATCCGGATCCGACAGCAGCTGAAAACCTACCCCCCCATCCCTTACTACGCCGACTTCTGGGACGAGCTGCTCACCGCCGGCCACCGGTTGTGGGGGTTTGCCAACGACGACTTTCACGATCCCGACGATTTCGACAAATCTTCAACATGGTACTGGTAGAGGAGGCCTCCCCTGCCGGTGTCATCGCCGCCGCCAAGGCGGGTCGTTCCTACGCATCGACAGGGATTCGCGCCGACAGCCGCAGGATGCGGCGTGCGATCGGCCCGTGAGGCGGGCCGCAGCCCGCAGCGTAGCGGCCGTAGGTGCCGTCGCCGGCCCTCGCGCTGGACACCCAATCACCGCCGCTCGATCCGATAACACCGGTGGATGCGCGGGTTGCGCTCGAAATCGCGCGGTAGCGTCCTGCGGCTGATGTCCTCGCTGCGCAGCCCCGTCAACCCGCCCTCGTCCAGCTGGAACTGGCGGAAGTTCGTCGAGAACAGCAGCACACCGCCGTCGGCCAGCAACCGCGCTGTCTGTCGGATCAGCCACGTGTGGTCGCGCTGTACGTCGAAGGAATCCCTCTCCATGCGCTTCGAGTTGGAGAACGTGGGAGGGTCGAGAAAGATCAAGTCGTAGCGCTCACTGCGTGGCTTGTTCAGCCACTGCAGGCAGTCGGCCTGTTCTACCAGGTTCGTGCTGCCCGACATCTGGTTGCGCTCAAAATTCCGGATCGCCCAATCGGTGTAGGTCTGCGACATGTCCACGGTCGTCGTCGCCCGGGCCCCTCCCAGGGCGGCGTGTACGGTAGCCGTACCCGTGTAGGCGAACAGATTCAGGAATCGTTTCCCTCTGGACATCTCCCCGATGATGCCGCGAATCGTGCGATGGTCGAGAAACAGCCCTGTGTCCAGGTAGTCGGTGAAGTTTACCAGGAAGGTGCACGGGCCTTCCGTGACCTCGTGGAAGGCGCCACCGCCGGCGGTCAGTCGCCGGTACTGAGAGGTACCCCTCTTCTTCTCCCGCACCTTGAAGTACAGCCGATCCGTCGGGATCTCCATGACCTCGGGTATCGTCGTCAGCGCCTCCTGCAGTCGTGTCGCCGCCCGTGCCGCGTCGACGGATGCCGGCGCCCGGTATTCCTGCACGTGTGCCCAGGTTTTCTCACTCCCTCGGTAGACATCCACCGCCACGGCGTACTCGGGCATGTCGGCGTCATAGAGTCGGTAGCAGTCCACACCGGCGCGTCGGGCCCACTTGCCGATGGTGCGCAGGTTTTTGCGTAGCCGGTTGGCGAACATGTCGGCGCCGGTGGCAGAGGCGACACCGGCGGGCTCGGAATCCGCTGACGGCTCGTGCTTTGATTGGTCTCGGCCCACGCGGGCTGGCTCCTTGCGGGGCTTGTCGACGGTAGGGACCTCACCGAGCAGGAGCCGGCATTCCAGTGGCCCATTGGTGAACGTCTCGGGCAGGCACTCCAGCCCGAAGGTCTGCGCCCACTCCGGCGTCGTTGTGAGCACGGCCGCCCGCCAACCGCCGTAATAGCTGCGCACGCACGTGGCCAGCTCGGCATGGAGAGCGCGTACACCCCCTTCCTCGCTCAGACGGTGGCCATAAGGCGGGTTTGTCACCAGCAGTCCGGCTGTGCCCCCCGGAGCGCCGCCAGCGGCCAGGGACCGCCGCTCGACGTGCACGCTTCCCGCCAGACCTGCCCGCTCCAGGTTTGCCATCGTCGCCCGCACGGCACGGATGTCAACATCGAAACCGCGGATCGACGGCAGCCGTTGCCGGTTTAGCTCCGCCCGCTCGCGTGCCTCCTGCTGGAGGGTCGACCACAGTCCGGAATCGTGTCCCTGCCACCGCAACAGCCCGAGGTCCTCGCGTTCCAGCGCCGGGGCCCGGTCCATCGCCATCCAGGCTGCTTCGACCAGGAATGTGCCCGAGCCGCACATTGGATCCACCAGGGACCCGCCGCGCGCGGCGATCGCCGCCCAGCCGGCACGCGCCAGAATGGCTGCCGCCAGGTTCTCCTTCAGTGGCGCCTCGGTGGCCGATCCACGATAGCCGCGACGATGCAGACCGCCCCCACTCAGGTCGACACTGACCACGGCCTCTGTCTTGTAGAGATGTACGTCGATGCGCAGATCGGGTTGGTCGGTATCCACCGATGGACGCGAGCCGTGAGCCTCGCGGAAGTGATCGACCACGGCATCCTTCACGCGTAGAGCGCCGAAGTGGGAATTCCGGATCTCGGTCGATGTGCCGTTGAAGTTCACCGCCAGGGTGCCGGTTGGCGCCATGTGATCGGTCCACGGCAGGCTGACCACGCCTTCGTAGAGCGCGTCCGCCGTCGCCGCATCAACGCGCGCCAGTTGCAACAGAACGCGGCTGGCCATTCGGGACCAGAGGCAGACTCTGTAGCCGGTCTCCAGTGACCCCGTGAAGGAGGCACCCGCCCCGGTGCGCTCGACGTCGCCGGCGCCCAGGTCGCGCAGCTCCGCCGACAGCAGGGGGGCGACACCGCGTGAGGCGGCAGCGAAGAAGGTGTATGCGGGTTCACTCAAGGACGGGTACCGTCTACCTTTGTAAAATGACCTCCGGAAAGATACTCTGGGCCGCCCTTGCAGTCTGCGGGCTGCTCTGTGCTTGCGGCCCCACACCACCGGTGCAGGAAGATCCCCTCGAGCGCGCCCGGGCCATCCACGGTCGCGTGCTCACTCTCGACACGCATGTAGACATTCCCTTCGAGTTCGCCAGCGATTCCGTCGACCCCGGTGTTCGTGGCCCTTTTCGCGTGGACCTGCCGAAGATGGCCGAGGGGGGGCTCGACGGGGTGTTCTGGATCGTCTACGTGCGCCAGACGAAGGCGCGTGACGACTCAGCCAATGCCGCGGCGAAGAGGGCGGCCATGGTGAAATTCGAGGCCATACACCGGGCTGTCGAGGAAATGTACCCGGACCGGATCGAGTTGGCCTACAGCGCCGCCGACGTCGTACGTATCCACGCCGCCGGCAAACGCGTGGCCGTCATCGGCATCGAGAACGGCTTCGTCATCGGGCGTGATTTCTCCCTCGTGGACCGTTACCACGAGCTCGGCGCTCGCTACATCACTCTCGCCCACGGTGGCCACAACGACATCTGTGACTCGGCGACGCCCCGCACCTGGGACGAAAACGCCGCCGAGCACGGCGGCGTCAGTCCCTTCGGCGAACAGGTCATCGCCCGCATGAACCGCGTGGGCATCATGGTCGACGTCTCGCACATCTCCAAACAATCGATGCTCGATGCCGTGCGCCTGTCACGAGCGCCTGTCATCGCCTCACACTCGGGTGCACGTGCCCTGGCCGATCATCCGCGCAACCTCGACGACGAGCAGCTGCTGGCTTTGCGCGACTGCGGCGGTGTCCTGCAGACCGTCGCCTTTGGCGGGTACGTGAAGGTAGATCCGCCCGAGAAGAGCGCCGCCCGGCGCGCCCTGCGCGAGTCGCACGGGATCGGCGCCGAACGCCAGCTGCATAGCCTCAATGTCATGGAACGCGCCGACTACGACGCCCGCCTCGCGACGATCGACAGAGCCTGGCCGCCGCCGAATGTGAGCGACTTGGTCGATCACATAGACTATGCCGTCGACCTCATCGGTATCGACCACGTGGGGATCAGCTCTGACTTTGACGGCGGCGGCGGTGTCGATGGCTGGGCGGATGCCAGCGAGACGCTGAACGTCACCATCGAACTGGTGCGGCGGGGCTACGATGAGGAGAAGATCCGCAAGCTTTGGGGCGGCAACCTGCTGCGCGTCTGGCGCGAGACCGAAAAGGTGGCAGCGCAACTGCAGGCAGCGGGGGAGGGGTAGTACCTACGATAGGGTCCTACGCCTTCATGGCCGCAGCTACACCCGCCAGCACGCGATCCACGTCGTCGAAGTCGTTGTAGAGGTGCAGGGAGATCCGCAGCCCGTCCAGTCCGCCTTCGTAAATCCCCCGGGTGCGCAGCTTGTACTCTCGGCCAAGGAAAGTCTGCAGCTTCTGGTACGGCATGTTGTCGATCTTGAAGGTGATGATGCTGCTGTGTTCCTCCGCGTGCTGCGGTGACAGGAGGCGTGCGCCAAGCTCGTTCAACCCTTCCTTCAGCGCCGCCCCCATGGCGTGGTTGTGACGCCACACGTTGTCGATGCCGATACGCAGCAGGAAATCCATCGACGCCCCCAAACCGACGAACAGAGGCGTGCTGACGGTGCCGTACTCGTAGCGCTGCGCCGAGCCCACGAATTCGAATTCCCCCGTTGTGATCATGTCCCACTCTCCCCCGCCGGAGTACGCACCGACGAACTTCGGCTCGATCACCTCCTGCGCCTCGCGGCTTACGTATAACAATCCCGTGCCCTTGGGACCCAGCAGCCACTTGTGACCGCTGGTGGCGTAGGCATGACAGCCCCAGCTCTTCACGTCGACGGGCATCATACCCGCCGACTGCGCGCCGTCGACGAAATACCACAGATCATTGGCTGCAGCCAGCTCCCCGATTGTCTTCATCGGCAGGATCTGGCCCGTGGCACACGTCACGTGCGACAGGCTCAGCGCCCGCGTGCGCGGCGTCAGCAGCGCCTCGATGCGATCCACGTTCTCCTGCGCCGACGCCATGGACGGTGTGAAAATCTTCACCACGATGCCCTCACTCCGCTGCCGGGCGAGCCAGTCCAGCGTGTTGCCCACGTGTTCGTGTGTCGTGGTGATGACCTCGTCGCCGCGCTTGAGCGGCAACCCGTTGCAGACGATGTTCGAACCCTCGGTGGTGTTGCGCGTGTACGCCAGTTCGTCGGCTTCGCAACCGAGCAGACGTCCGGCGCGGCTCTTGATCTCATGCCACAGATCGTGCGTGTGGCCGACTTCCGAGATCTCTTCCAGCGCGTTCATCTTCTCCTGCAGGGCGTCGATCGACACCTGCGGCGAAGCGCCGAGACCACCGGTGTTGAGATAGGTTCGGCTATCGGTCAGCGGGAACTGCTCGCGTACCTGGCGCCAGAAGGGTGCGTCACGTGGATCGGCCTGCCCGCTCTCTGGAATCTTCAGTTCCCTGGCCGCGACTCGTGAGGCTGCGGCGAGAGTGGCGGCGCCACTGACGACGGCCAGCGCATCCCGGAAGAAATCTCTGCGCAACATCCTGCAACCCTTTCGCCGGGTAAGAGAAAACGCCCCCGGGAAGAAGAACCCGGGAGCGTCTTTCGAAGAGCCGTGGGGCTCGTGCAGCCTAGAAATTCAGATTCAGCGACACGCGATGAACGTTGTCGAGAATCCCGAACTCGGTGAAGGCGTAGTCGACGACCACGGCGTAGCCTGCCAGCGACACGTCGACACCGAAACCGAGAGTGTAGCCCTCCTCGGTACGATCCGCTGTAAAATCGGTGCCCGTCGGGTTGTTCGGCGACAGCGCCTCTCCCGTATTGCCGCTGGTCTCGTCCGTCTTGTCGTCCGTGATACCGGTGTAATTGAACTTGTAGCCACCGCGAATCTTCAACCGGTGGTGGACCTGCAGCTCACCAGCCGTGAACACCAGCTGCTCGCTGTCCTGAGGCTTGGTGGCATCGGCCATGATCGTCAGCTTGTTCCCCATGTCATCCTCTTCCATCAGGTCGATAGACGAGCCGATGCTGAAGATCAGCGGCAACGGTGCACTCTGGCGATCGAAGAAGTCGATGTCACTGCCCAGGTTGTTCAACCGAGCGCCGATACGCGCGCCACGGAAACCGATGTGGTAGAGAGCGCCCACATCGAGGGCAAAGGCCGTGGCGCTCTCGTCGTCGATCGACTGGCTGATCATCTTGCCGGTGATCCCCATGGCCAGCTTGTCGGTCACCTGGCGAGCCCAGGAGACTCCGATGGCGAGATCCGAGTAATCGTAGGAACCCGAATTTGTGTCAAAGGGTTCAAAGTCCTCGATGAAGGACGGTACGATGTCCCTGTCGGACGCAATCCCGGACATATCAAGGCTGACCACGCCGATGCCGATGGTCCCCAAGCTGCCGAACTTGCGCGTCACGCCGACGGCTGAGTGACCGAGATCGGCAATCCATTGGTTGTAGTTGAGCGTCGCCTGTGTGCCGCTCTTGATGGCGATACCCGCCGGGTTCCAGAACAGCTGTGTCGCGTCGCCAGCGACTGTCGTGTAGGCCGAACCGAGGCCCACGGCACGAGCGCCGACGCCGATCTTGAGGAATGCCGCGCCGGTGAGGCCGGACTTCCTTGCTGCGTCCGCGGGGCCGACAGCCAGCGCTGCGAGGGCCAGCCCCAGTACGCACTTTCTATAGAATGTCATTGTCATTCTCCGGTCTCGTTAGCGCAGGATGGCGAAGTGGCCGGTCTGCGAACCGCCCGGGTACTCCGCCACATAGATGTAAAGGCCGCTGGTGACTTCAATTCCATCCTTCGAGAACATGTCCCAGAAGAGCGTGCCGTCCGCCGGGTTGGTGCCCTCGAAGCGCAGCACGTCGATCGTCTGACCCGAGACGTCCAGAATCGTGATCTTCGCACCCGTCGGCAGGTTGCTGAACAGGATCTTGTGCTCCTGACCCGTATCGTGCAGAGCCTCAACCTTGTACGGGTTCGGCGTGACTCGGATCTTGGTAACCCCGGCCTGCAGAGCCGCCGGCGATACCAGGGACGACTTCAGAATGAAGGGCGCGCCAATCTCCTTGATGGCCTCTGTGTCGTTCTGGTCGGGGAAGAAGGCACTCGCCGTGGCGTAGTGATAGGTACCCTCCCACAGGCCCGACTTGCCGTTGAAGTTGACGCGGTGTGTCTCCAGCGAGCTGAAGGGCTTGCCGACGACTGTGCCACCCTCGTTGTCGTAGGCAGCCACGTAATACCAGTACGTGAAGCCGAAAGCGACGAGGTCGCTATCGTCCTCGAAGACGTAGTCGTAACCATCGCTGTTGCGGTCCGGGTTGGAGTACTGTCCCAGTTCCGAAGCCATGATGTTGGCGATGAGGTGGTACGGTCCCCAGGCGTTGGGCTCCTGAGGCTTGTAGCTGTCCGAGGAAATGTTCGGGTTGTTCGGGATTCCGAGCGCCGCCAGTTCGGCGTTGCTCATGTTCGGGGTCGTCTGCTCGTGGTAGCGATCGGCCATGCGAATGCCGAGCTCCTGCGAGTCGACCTTCGGGAACGGCGTCGAACGGTAGATCTTGTAGCCGGCGAAATCACCTGCCGCTTCAGACCGGTCATCCCACTTGATATCGATGTTGCCGTCTACGTTCGGCTCCACCTTGATGTCCGGCGTCGGCGGCGGCTCAGGCACGTTCCAGTTGTTGTCGTACGCCCATTGCCCCGCCTTGCGCGCCTTACGCACGCCCTGGAGGCGGAAACCGCCGTACTCGACGAGGACGACGTTCATCGTCTCGCCGACTTCCAGTGAGAACGGGCCGACGGACGAACGATGTTTGCCGTCGAAGTTGTACTGGATCGAGAAGCCCTCGTCCCAGTCGCTGGCCTCGTCCGGTGCGTTCGCCCAGTTGGAGTCGTTGTTCTTCTCCCAGTTCTGGTCGTACTGGCCATTGTACTTCATATCACCGCGAGGCTGACCGCGGTCGCCGTCAGGGCGAACAGCCCCGATGAAGGACAGCGGATCACCGGCGACGATATCGGCATTGTTCGGATCGAACCAGTTCGGGTCAGGCACCAAATTGCCGACGGACTCCAGCGGGCCTGAGCTGTAGTCCAGGCTGTGACTGCCGATGGCATCACCGTCAAACCACACACCCATGGACATGCGGTGCTCGAGCATCGCATTGTTGCGGGCATCGCTGTCCTTGGTCACGGTGGTATACCAGCCACGCTCGCTCCCGTCTCCAACGGGATGGCTGCCGTAGATCGTCTCCTTGTCGGGCTGGCCGGCACTGCTGCCGTCCGCCGGCAGGGCGCCCTGCTTGGCGGCGATGAACTGGAAGCCGGCATATATGTCGTAGTAGTACCGGCGGCCGCGGTTCATCGTGTTGCCGAGGAAACGAGAGCCGTCTTCAGCCCAGGGGACACCGTCAGGACCGGCGCCCGCCGTCAACTTGCTCGGCGACGGACCCGAGAAGATCAGCGGCACATCCCAGGGATTGCCATCGGCATCGGGCGTCGCATCGTAACCCGACGTGGGTCCGGTAAACCAACCCGCCGAGCCCCGGCGCCCGTTGAGACGATTGGTCATGCTGTTGATCGGCTCGTGCCGCATGCTCAGTGTCAGTGCGTTGACGCGATTTCCGGTGTAGTCGACGGTGCCGTCGGCGTCGATGTCGACGTCACCGGTGTTCGTCAGTTCCATCTCGATGGCGATGAAGTCGTTGAGATTGGCGTGGTTGACCGAGTACTGACGGATTCGATACTTCACGTCCACACCCAGTGTCGTCGGCGTCAGGCCCTCGTACATCTGCACGTGGCGCTTGGCCGGGTCGACCCAGTGCGTGCCCGGGTCGAAGGTGGAACGCTCCGACCCGGCCATGCCGTCGAGGAAAAAGCCATAAGCGTAGTGACCGCGCATCGGGTCTTCGCCGCGTGCGTACGGATTGAACGAGGGATCTGGATTGTATTCGACCATCTGGATCTGCTGCTCCCACGGAAGATGGATGTTCTCACCACCGGGGTACATCATCGAGGGGCTCGTCCATTGACGGTCGAGATTGCCCACGCGGATCAGCATGTAATAGTCATCGGGTGAATCGCCACCCGACTCGCGGTAGCTCTTGTCCACGTTCGTGGGCAGGAACGTCTCCCACAGGTCACCCGCGGTGAAGACGCCGCCATGGGCTTGGGCTTGGGCGTTCGTCGCCACCAGCGTCACGAACGCGGCTATCAACGCCGCTCGTGTCATGGTGTGGAACTTGGTCATGGTTGGGATCTCCTAGGCTTTGGTAGTCGGCGGATTAGAAGTCGAGGCTGAACCCGAGGTTCAGACGACGCGCCGGCCCATAGATGGGCAGGCCGTTACCGTTGAAAGCTCGACCAAGCACGCCGGTCGGGTCCTCATCGGTCTCCCAGAGGACCTGATCCTCCGAGGTTCCGCCGCCGTTGAAGGCGATGATGTTCTCGCGATCCAGGAGATTCCGGACCTCGAAGAAGGCGTTGATACCCTGTCCGCCAAAACTGATGCCGCGTGTGAGTCGCAAATCGACCTTCATGGTGAAGGGCGCCCGCTTGGTCTCGATGTCACGCGGGTCCGATGACGTCGCCGTCACCCGGTACAGGAACCCGCTCTCGTAGGTGCTGATCAGCGAGCTGCCGATCTCAAAGGGAAGATCGGCCATCAGGGTCAGGGCCAGACGGTGGGTGCGATCGAAACCGGACGTCAGCGGGTTGCTGCCGCCGGCGACAGTACGCTCGATCGTGTTGAATGTCTCCTTGTCATCGAAGGGGATGTCCGTATCACCCTGCGAAGCGGCGAAAGACCTCTGCTCGGGGAAGGGGCTGGCATCTCCGGCCAGCGCTGCTGCCTTGATGTAGCTGAGCGCGTAGTTCAAGCGCCAGTTCAATTGGCTCGTGGTGCGACGTTCGAGGCCGAGCTCCAGACCCCGACTGTCGGCATAACCACCACTGGTGATCAAGGTGTACGAGCCACCTGTCACGGGATTGATCGAATACCCGTAGCTGCTGTAGTTGTCGATGTCGCGGTAGTAGGCGGAGATGTCGAGCAGATAATCGGGATGGAAGCTGTACTGCAGGCCCATCTCATAAGCGGTGGCCTCCGAAGGATCCCTGGCCACGTCCTGCGTGCTCGGCAACGACTCCTGGGCGAAGGTGCCGTAGTTCTCATAGATCGTCGAGAACGAAGGCGCCGAGTAGAACTTGCCCCAAGAGTAGTACATCGCCGAATTGTCGGACACCGGATGCGAGATGCCGACGCGGGGCTGCCAGAACCATTTGACGTCGACGTCGCGATCGCGGATCTCGGTACGGGCGATCTGCCCCGTCGACAGCGTGTCGATCTCGAAAGGATTGAAGAAGTCACTGAATTGATCGACTCCCACATCGAAGGCATCGACACGCAGACCGGCGTTGATGATCACACCCTCATACTCGATGCGATCCTGCACGTAGGCACCGAACTCCTTCGGGTTTACTTCGAACTGCGTCTGCTGGAAGGGAAACTCTGCGTCGTAGCCGATGGGCACCGTCGTCAACTGCTCGAGGTTGTTTACCTCGTGCCGACGGAACAGCAGTCCGCCCTTCAACTGGTGGTTGTAGTTCACCTGGCTGGTGATGTCGAACTTCGCCTGCGTCACGTTCCGCTCGAGCTTGTTGTAGTAGAACGCCGCCTTCTTGAAGCGGTACTGCTCGTGCGAAAAGTCGAGACTGTAGCTCTGATCCTGGATCAGGGTGCTGAAGAAACTCGGGGCCCCGTCGGGCCGCGTGCCGCCACCACTCTCGACACCCAGGTACAGGGCTGCCTCCTCCGCCGTATCGATGCGGATGAAGTCGCCATCCTCACCGATCTCGGGACGACCGTCGGCATCGTCATCGGAATAACCGAACTGCGACTCCCGATTGAGTTGCGACACCTTGATCTCGTAGAATGTGTTCTTCGACAGCGTGTGGGTCAGCGCCAGGTAACCCATCGTACCCAGCTTCTTGTTCCCCATGTTGCCTTCGGGGAAGAACTTGTAGACACCCGTGAAGTCCCGGTTCGTCCAGCCCCCGAGGATGCCGCCGTCGTCGACCCACCCGCTTGCCGTCAGCTTTACGGCGTCCGACGCCTGGTGCGTCAGCTTCAGGCTGTAGCGGGCCGAGCGATGCTGCTCGTAGGAGAACTGGCCGCTGTCGTCGACGTAGCGCACGGTGCCGAAGTAATGCGTGCGGTCACTCAGAGGACCACCGAGGGAAAACTCCGCCTCGTAGGGCAGGTCGTCGCCGTAACCAATCTTGTCGATGGTCGAGTTGTCGAAGGTATAGTTGGCCGCCTCGTCGCGATCGGCCTGCTCGTCACTGGCCAGCAGGGCATCACGTTCGGCATTGTATTCGCTCAGGTCGCTATAGACGCCGGTGCCGGCGTTCTCGATGCCGGACGGACTGAAGCGGAAAAACAGCCTGGCCTCGGTCTCGTCCCCCCCCTCACGGGTGGTGATGTTGATGATACCTGCCGACGCCGCGTCGTATTCGGCGTTGAAAGTGCCGGCGATGATGTCGAGGCTCTGTACCGACGAGGTGTTGATACCGACGGCGGTGTACTCATTGGCCGTGGAACGATTGTTGACGGCGTATGGGTTCGACACCCCCCGGCCCTCGCCGGCGCGGAAGTAGGTGTCCGACACATCGATGCCGTCGACGAGGACCCGCGAGTCCGCCTTGCGGCCGCCGCGGATGAAGCCGTTGAACACGGACGGTGCCGTCTCCACCAGCTCACTCAAGTCGGAGACGGGCATCGTGTTGTTCAGTTCGGCGAGGTTGATGGACGAGCGGCTGGAAGTGCGTGACTTCTCTACCAGGGGTGCCTCGGCGACGATCGTGACCACCTGTCCGGCGATCGTCTGCCGCTCCATTTTGAAAACGACGGCCGACGTCAGATCGAGGCCGACAGAGACGTCGGTCTGGACCAGCGACTTGTAGCCGATGTAACTGGCAGTGACCGTGTATACGCCGGGCGGGATGTTGAGGATGAAATACTTACCCTCATCGTCAGTCGTCGTGCCCTGGGGCGTGGTCCCCACGGTGGTAACGACGTTGGCGCCGACTAGCGGCTGACCGGACGCATCCGTCACCTTGCCGGCAAGTTTTCCGTTACCTGCCATGGCGATGCTGCTCAGTGCGAGCAGCGCGGCTGTGGCCATCCACAGCACAGGCCCGGATCGGGTTGGCACAAAACGCATAGCGACCTCCCTGGCGTTGAGAATGCTCATATCTATCTGTCGGACTCATGCAGATCGGGCCCGTGTCTGAGATGACGCCGGGCCCGAAAAGACGTCGATGTGATCTGCAACACAAATTGCGGCTGCCCAATATAGAGAGGTTGTCTATGTTGGCAAAGTTTTTTCGCACTTGCAGGTAAACGAACTGATTACCTATGGGTTACGCATATTTTGACCCGCCGCCGTCATGCCTCCCCGATCTCAGTCTCCGTGGTGCGTGATGCCTCCTGCCGCAACCTGTTCAGCAGCACCGCCAGGTCGGCGGCCAGGGGGGATTCAAAGCCCACGGTGCGCCCCGTACGCGGATGCAGGAAAGACAGCCGCCAGGCGTGTAGTGCTTGTCGGCTCAGGAGCCGCTCCTGCTTTTCGACCTCTTCGTAGTGCCGGTCCCCCATCAGCGGATGGCCGGCGGCCTGGAACTGCACGCGGATCTGATTCTTCAGGCCTGTCTCGAGGCGTACCTCCACCAGAGTGATGCCCTCAAGCCGCTCCCGCACATGGAAATGCGTCACCGCCTCGGTGCCGCCGCGCTCGACGACCTTCTGCCGGAAACCGTCCCTTGTCAGCTTCATCTGGTGGCGGAGGGTGCCCTTATCGGCCTCCACGACACCACGCACGATGGCCAGGTAGAGACGGTCCGGGGTGCGGTTGCGGAACTGCTCCACCAGCATCTGGCGAGCCTCACGGTGGCGGGCGAAGACGACGAGGCCGGAGGTGAACCGGTCGATGCGGTGCACTTGCAGGGCCCGGCCCTTCCGCTTTATCAGATAGCGGTCGAGGAGCTCCTTGAGGTTCCGCGCCTTTGACTTCGGGATCGGCACAGTAAGCAGGCCGGCGTCCTTGTCGACGACGACGATGTCCTGGTCCTCGTGGACGATGCGGAAGGGCCCGGTGTGCTTTCGCCGAGGCTTCTTGTGCTTCACCATGCCCAGTATAATAGGCTTCGAGCCCTTTCGGGTATCCGTTTTGCTGTCACACAGGACATGCCTCATCTTGAATGTCATGAGATTTCCCGACATCGGACTTGAGGTGCCCCGCATCTTACTGCCCGGCAGCGACGTCCCTGTCGACACCTGGGCCGTCATCGCCTGCGACCAGCACACTTCCGATCCCGGCTACTGGGAGGATGTCGTGGGCCGCGTAGGTACGGCGCCGTCGACGATACAACTCGTCTTTCCCGAGGCCTACCTCGAAGCCGACGACCGCCCGCAGCGCATCTCCCGGATTCGCGCCGCCATGGCCGACTACTCGACGCGGGGCATCTTGCAGGAGTTGCCGGCGGGGTTCGTCCTCGTCGACAGGCAGACACCTCACGTCGCCTCGCGCCGCGGCCTGCTCGTCGCTCTCGACCTCGAGCAGTACAGCTACGATGACGGCGCCCGCACCCTGATCCGCACCACCGAGGGAACGGTGGTATCGCGCCTGGCACCGCGCATCGAGATCCGCCGCGACACGCCCCTGGAAATTCCGCACATCATGGTCCTCATCGACGATCCGCAGCGCACTGTCATCGAGCCCCTCTTCGACTGCGACCTGCCGGCTCTCTACGACACCGAGTTGATGCTCGGCGGCGGGCGGGTACGGGGCTGGCATGTGAAGGATGACGCCCTGGTGGAACAGGTGGTCGCCTCGCTGCGGCGCCTGATCGTCGACGTTGACGACGCTCCCATGCTCTACGCCATGGGCGACGGCAACCACTCATTCGCCACGGCGCAGGCCGTATGGCAGGAGATCAAGGACACCTGCGGTAGCCTCGACGCCGTCGCCGAGCATCCGGCGCGCCACGCCCTCGTCGAACTGGTCAATCTGCACGACGACGGCCTCGTTTTCGAGCCCATCCATCGTGTGCTCTTCGGTTGCGATTTCGGCGCGGTCCTGACCTCCATGCAAGCCGCCTGCGCGTCGCTGGGATCGGATATCTCTGTAGAAATCTTAGATATGACGGGTGCTTGGGACTGCGCACGACAGATTCCGTCGACCCCGAAGGGCCATCGGGTGCCGTTCATCGCCGGCGGGAGAAGTGGCGTAATCACGATCCACGACCCGGTTGGCAGCCTGCCCGCCGTCACCCTGCAGGAATTCCTCACCATTTTCGAACCGGCCCATCCGTCGGTGGAAGTGGACTACATCCACGGCGACGACGCCCTCCGTCGGCTCGCTACACAGGCGGGCAACGTCGGCCTCTACTCCGAAGTGATCGACAAGCATGCGCTGTTCCCGACGATCCGCAAGGACGGCCCCCTGCCCCGCAAGAGCTTCTCTCTCGGTGAGGCGGAGGAGAAGCGCTACTAC
>JAYZCA010000128.1:0-3806 GCA_036339235.1 Candidatus Latescibacterota bacterium
GAGTGAGCTAGCAGGGATGTTCGGAGTGAGAGACCGCACGCAGTTCATCTCGCGGCTTGAATCGGTGTTGGATTTGGGGGCCTTCGGTCGTTCTACGTTCGGTTGAAAGCCACATCCCGGTTCGACGAGCACCCAGGCACATATGACGAGCAGACGTCCACCCAGCTGCGTCAGAGAAGGAGATTTTCTACAAGCTGTATCAGTTAACAGGGACACGCGTACATGCCGCCGTCGACGGCACGTAGGGCAAGTTTAGAACTGAACCGCGATCTCCCCGAAGGCTTCGTCCATCACCTGCAGGATGCGGTCGATGTCCTCCCGCGAGTGGGCGACACTGAAGCCGTGGTGGCAGGGGCCGCCGCCGTAGTCGTGGAAGTAGACTCCGTTCCCGAAGGCGTGGCGGATGAAGGCAAGCCACAGGTCGCGGCGGTGCACGAGGGTGTCGCGGTAGTCGACGGGGGGATGATCGAGGCCGACGATGACGCCGAATCGGGCGCCATGTCTGGGCACCTGCACCGGAATTCTGTGGCGCTCGATCATGGCGTCTACCTCCGCGTAAAAGCGCTCGAACTCGGCGAGCAGATCGGGGTAGAAGGAGGGTTGGGTTACCTGACTCAGGAAGGCGAGTCCTGCGAGTACGCTCGGCAAGGGCGCCATGAAGGTACCCGAGTGCGTGACTTCACCCTCGGGCTGGTAGCGGTCCATCAGGTCGGCGTCGCCGCAGATGGCGGACAGCGGCAGGCCGCCACCCAGCGACTTGCCGATGGTGCATATGTCCGGGGTGACGTCGAAGTCGGCCTGGGCGCCTCCGGTGCTCTTCTTGAAGCTCGTCTGGATCTCATCGAAGAACAGCAGCACGCCGTGCTTGCGGGTCAACTCGCGCAGGCCCTGCAGATATCCGGGCTGCGGCGGGATGCCGCCGGAGTTGAAGTCGACGGGCTCGAGAATCAGCGTGGCGATGCGGTCGCCCTCGTCTGACAGCACCCGCTCCACAGCGGCCAGGTCGTTGAATGGAATGGCCCGGATAAACTGCGTCAGGGGTTCCGGGATGCCGGGGGACTCGCGGTAGGCGGACGGGTTGTCGAGTCGATCCGCCGGCACGTGACCGCCGATGAATGTGTGTTCGTGGTAGCCGTGGAAATGTCCGGTGAAACGCATGATGAGGTCGCGTCCGGTGGCGGCGCGGCAGAGACGGATTGCGTGGAGTGTCGCCTCGCTGCCCGAGTTGGTGAAGCGGACGCGCTCGGCACAGGGGATCAGCGCGCACAGGTGCTCGGCGAGTTCCACGTGGTGGATCATGTCCGACGAGCAGCACACGCCCAGGTCCGCGGCCTGCCGCAGCGCATCGCGCACGGCTGGGTGTCCGTGGCCGAGCAGGGCCGCCCCATGGCTGCAGGACATGTCCAGGTAGGCGTCACCGTCCACACTGAAGAGGCGCGCCCCCGCGGCGTGGGTTACGTAGAGGGGGTGGCCGAGAGCGGTGTTGAGGCGTGTCGAAGCACAGACGCCGCCGGGCAGCACCTGGCGGGCGCGAGCCAACAGCGCGTTGCCGTTCATGAGCCAACCTCCCTCTCGTAGATGAGTCCCGCCCAGGTGGCCTCCGAGGTGTCTTCGAGATCGTCCTGGGGGAATACCGGGCGATGCGACCGCGCCAATTCAACCTGATCGATAAAGGGAGTGGCGCAGCCCGGCGCTGCCGCATAGAGGATGCCCGCCGAGAAGGGTTCGTAGTCGGCGCGGAAACCCTCCGGGCTCTTGGCCAGGACGATCTTCACCAAACGCGGGTCGGCTCCGGCAGCTTCGTACAGTTGCGGGGAGCTGCCCGGCCCCGTCTGCTCCACCAGTACGATGGTCGTGTCCCGAACCCGCAACCGCGCCATGCGCCCCATGTTCACTGGCAGGTTGTGGCCGCCATGGCCGCTGAGGGTATAGCGCAGCTCGCCGACGGCATCGACTGTGCCCTGTACTGGCAGCGGCTCGGAGGAGGGGTCTCGTTTGCCACCGACCGACACCGAGACATGTGCTCCATTCCCTGCCTGGATGCAGTGATTGACGGCTTCCGGATCGACGCAGAAGCACAGTCCGCCACCTGCACCGATCTCCTGTTCGACCATGGCCGCCAACAGCAGTGTGCTGTCACCCGGGGCGCCGCTGTTCGTCGAATCGTGGCCTTCTGACACCGCGACAGGTCCGCCGGCGATCGCGCGTGCGGTGGCGATCAGGGAATCCGGTGTGACATAGTCGATGTCCCGGTAGCGGCGCGTGTTCCAGCAGTCCCGGCCGATGGCGCCGTCGTCGAAGGGCGCCTCTCCCAGGTAGGCTTGGTAGAAGGTCCAGCCCAGCCAGGGTGCGTCGAGCCACGGCTGCACCGGGTACAGGCCGACGCTGTCCACATCGGGGCGGGCCTCGGCGGCGACGATCTGCTTCCAGAGGTCGGTCTGCACGCCGTGATCGGTTGCCCGTCCCTCGCTGTTGACGACCATGGGAATCTTGCAGACACGCACCGCCGGCCGCGTGCCATCACGCAGCATGCGGGCCAAGCAGCGGGCGGCGCGCTGGCCGCAGGAAACGTGATCGACGTGGGGGAATGTGTGGTAGCCCACCAGTACGTCGGCATGCTGTGCCATGAGGGGTGTGACGTTGGCGTGCAGATCCAGGGTGGCGGCGATGGGCACATCCGGGCCGACGACGGCACGTACCGCCTCGAGCATGCGACCGCTGACATCCGGTTCGTCGACTGCGGACTGTGCGCCGTGCAGCGACAGCAGCACGCCGTCGGCGGTCGCTGCGCGCAGTGGAGCTGTCATACCCTCGATCAACTCGTCAAGCAATCCCGCGACGAGCGGACCGCCGGACCAGGCGACGGCACGCAACATACCCTGCCACTCCACTGGCTCTTCGAACTCCTGGGGGAAGGCGGCGAAGCCGGCCAGTTCGCCGACGTCGCCGTAGCGTTCCACGACGGCATCATCGCTGACTAGACCGTAGACCTCGAAATCCTCCCGGCGCGTCAGTACGGGATTGAGCGAATTCGTCTCCTGCAGCAGCTGGCCGATGGCGATACGGGTCACGTGGCCTCCAGCGGGCTGGAGAGCTCGATCAGGTTGCCGATCCCTTCGATCACGGGTACGCCTCCTGCGGTACACGATCCCAGTCGACCGGAAGAGGCGGGATCGGCCATGCCTTGTCCGGTCGCCAGTCTGGCCACGGTTCGTCGAATGGTGACCGGCGTTTTTCGAGGTGCTCGATTACGAGATCCGCCTCCGCACGAAGCCTGTCGGAGTCGCCTTCGTCAATCCAACCCATGGCTGGCAGTTTCTCGAACTCGTCCTGGTCTTTCCACTTCCAGTTGAGATCGGCGTCGGCAGTGATGTCGAGGGAGCAATCACATGTCACGATGCCGTCGTACGTGCGCAGGTTCGGCAGCTGCATGTCGATGTACCAGCTGCGGAAGGTGCCCGTGTCAGGGTTGAAGAACACCCGCACACCGTGCCAGGCACCGATTTCGTAGATGTGGAGCACCTGTGTGCGTCCCCACACATGATCGACCGGGGAACCGACTGTCTGTGCGACGAAGTCGAGGTGTGTCCACTTGCAGCGGGTTCCCTCATGAAGGAAGGCGACGACGCGCTCGCCTTCATCGGCGACGACGGTCATCGGAATCGCGTAGCGGACGTGGTCGCGAATGTGTCGGATGAGGATCTCGTCGCCTGGAACCCACATTTCCTTCGTGCCGGAGTCTGTCAAAAGCGGATCGCCTTGAAGCGCTGCACGTGCTCGGTAAGGGCCGTCTCTACGGGCAGTCG
>JAYZCA010000129.1:0-7803 GCA_036339235.1 Candidatus Latescibacterota bacterium
TGTTGCAGCGCGTTGTCCGCCATCGTCCTCCCTTACGCAAACGTCGGCGGAGAGAATCTACCCTCCGCCTCACAGGGGGTCAAAGGCCTCGAACCGTCGTCGATCTTCCTCGAAACTCTGACGATCCTCAGATTCCTGAGCCACTTTCAGGCGCTCTGAGCCTTCGGGCACAGGTTCGAGAGGCCCACTCAAGAAACTGTTTATACACAACTTGCGAGTTCCATGGTGCCTCTGTCGACGGACTGGTACGGCTCTTGCGTCAGTTTCACCAGCCACGGCGACTTCGCCAAGCTCGATGAACCCAAAAGGACCCTGAGAGAGAGAACGTCATGGATACGACCCAACAGCTCTCGGACCGCGCCGTCCTGCGATCGGCCGCTCACGACACCGACCAGCTCGGCGTCCTCGTACGTCGCTACGGCGTACCCCTCTACAACTTCGTGTGCCGCTTCGTCCGCGACCGCGAGACGGCGGAGGACATCGTGCAGGAGACCTTCCTGCGTTGTCTCCGCCACAAGCACCAGTATCCGGCCATCGAGCAGGTGTCTACCTGGCTCTACACAATCGCCGGTAACCTTGCCAAGACGGAGCTGCGACGCCGCAAGCGCTGGCACTGGGTCGCCATCGGCCCCTCTGCTGACGAAGATGAGCGCACTCCCTTCTTCGAGCCCGTCGACAAGGATCTCTTGCCGGGCGAGTTTACCGACGTCCGCAAGGTGCACGCCTCCGTCGTCGAGGCGATCGGCGACCTGCCCGACGAGTTTCGCGAGGCCGTGTCTCTGCGGGACCTCGATCTCCTCTCCTATGACGAAATCGCCAAGATCATCGACTGCCCGGTCGGTACGGTGAAGTCTCGGGTAAACCGGGGCCGACTCCGCCTGCAGAAGCGCCTGCGTCACCTGGCAGACGAATTCATCAGTGGTCTGACACCGACCGCTACGGTGATCCCTAACTAGCGCCTACTGCCTATAGCGGACCTCCTTCCATGGGCCGGTAGCTGCTCGCGCAGTCGACCGGCCCTATCTTTTTCGGCCACAGAATCACACTCCTCCTGGCCGAAAGGATTCCCGTGGCCGTCGACCGTTCCCGTCTGCTCGCCGATCTCGAACGCCTGACCAACGCTCACGCCCCCTCCGGGACGGAGGCCGAAGTCGAGCGCCTGCTGCTGGAGATGTTTGGCGACCTGGGGGACAACATTTGGCAGGACGACGCCGACAGCATCGTCGTTCACTTCAAGGGGCGATCGCCGGAGGGAGGCGTTGCCGTCGTCGCCCACAAGGACGAGATCTGCATGATCGTTAAACGGATCGATGCCGATGGACGTCTTCGCGTACGCCCGGTGGGCGGCCTGCACCCATGGGCGATCGGTGAGACTCCGGTGGAGATCCTCATCGGCGAGCAGAACCTTCCCGGAGTGCTCTCCATCGGCTCCAAGCATGTGGCGGAAAGCCCGGCTGCCACCTTGAAGGAGGGCGGCGCTTTGACGTGGGAAGCGATGTGGGTGGAGACAATGCTGGATGCCGAGATGTTGACAGAGCGCGGTGTTCGACCCGGAAGACGGGTCGTCATCGCCCGCCACCGAAAGGCGCCATGGTGGCTCGGTGACGACTACCTCTGCGGCTACAATCTCGACTGCCGCGCCGGCCTCGCCATGCTCGTGGCGGCGGCCCACGAACTGGCTGCGACACCGCCGGCGCGTGATACCTGGCTGATCGCCAGCTCGGAAGAGGAGATCGGCGGCCTCGGGGCCATATGGTCGGTAGGTCAGGTACCGGCGTCGACGGTAATCGCCCTCGACGTGGTGCCTGTGGCGGCGGAGTACCAGACGGTGAACAGTGGCGACCCCATCCTGCCCTGCAAGGATCGCGCCGGCGTGTATCACGCCGGAATCGTGGATCACATGGCGGAACTGGCAGCTGAACTCGGGTTCGGAGTGCAGACGGCGGTGCTCACCTCCTACGCCAGTGATGCAACGCTGTCGAAGGCTGCCGCCTCGGCGGCGCGAGCGGCGCTGATCGGTTATGCCGGAGACAACACCCACGGTTTCGAAATCAGCCACGTGGATGGCATCGTCAACGGTGCCCGTCTCCTGGTAGCCTACCTCGACGACCCTCAGCCGTAGTTCAACGGCGGCGGACCCCGCCCCGACGAACAGGGCGGCAGCAGGACGGTGCCGGCCTGAAGTAGCTCCGTGTCTGCTGCGCCCGAGACGGTCGACGCAGACGGGAACGAACCGTCGGTGGACAGATCGCCCGCCAAGTACAGGGAAACACGACCGTAGGGCGCTTTCGCCGGCGCCTCGGCTTCGGCCTGCAATACCTGCGACTCATAGATCAGGCTGCCTGCCAATCCCAGCGTCAGCGCCCCACCGAAGGCGAGCCCTCGGCGCACCACGGCAACCAGGGCCACCGACGTCGGCAAAGCCGTCTCCCGCGTAACCACCGCCAGGATGGGAAGAGCGGCGGCGATGCGCTCCTTCTGCCGCTGGCGACCGGCCTCGGTGGGACCGCGGACCACATCCTCCACGCGTCTTCTGAGCACGGTGCGGGCCCGCATCAGCCGCCATTTCACCGTGGGCACGGAGATCCCCAGAAATCGCGCAATGTCTTGCTGCGGACAGTCCTCGAAGTGAAACAGCAGCAGGATCTGGCGATACTCCGGGCGCAGACGGTCGAGCGCCTCCCACAGGATGCCGTCCTTCTCCGCCGTCTCCAGCAGGTCCGGCCGTTCGAGGGACACCTTTTCCAGCAGCTTTGGATCGTCGGTCACCGTGGTCCTGTGCGACTGCCGTTGCCGCAGCCATGCCTGCGCCCGGTTCAGGGCGATGCGCCCGAGCCACGGGCCGAACTTGCCGCGGTCACGCAGATTGGACAGCTCCTGGAACGCCTTGACGAAGACGTCCTGTACGAGATCCTCGACTTCGTCCGGGCGGCGCACCTTGTTCAGGATGATCCCATGGACAGGTAGCCCTCGATCAGGTCCGCAAAAGCTTCGCGGTCGCCGCCGAGGGTCCGATCGATGAGTGTTGGTTCGGATGCCATGGTCGTGCCGTCTCCGGCCCAGGGGGCACCTCCCGCGCAAGGGAGACCCGGGCTCTTCAGTACAGACGCTCGAGTCGGGAATTCGTCTAGAGTAATTACAGTCCCGGGCGTCGCGGTGCAAGATGCACGGGCCACCTTGCGCCGCGTTGTGCTTTCGCCGACAGTTCCGCAGGACAACCTTGGGAGCGTGTCCGAAGGAATCGAAGCAGCCGGAAGCTGGTGTTGCTGAGATTCTAGTCCTGTGCCTTCTCTTCTTCGGCGCCACCCAGGTCTGCCTGGACGATCTTGATCTGCTTGGTCAGGTCGTCGAGTTCTTCCTGGAACTTTTCGCAGTCGAATTCGGCCTGGTTGTTCAGAGCCTCGGCGCTCTCGCGCAGAATCTCGACCTGATCGAGCTCCTGACGGGCACGGGTTTCCTCCCCTTGGAGGCGGCCCGCTTCCTGTCGAAGCTGGGCGAACGCCTTCGTGGTATAGCCCTTGACCAGGGCGCACAGAATCATGCCCGCTACTGCGGCAAAGACGGAGAGCTCCGTCACGACCAGTCGTCCTTGGTCGGGTCCCTGGGGTTGCTGTCGACGCGATGGCGGCCGGATTCGCTCCAGCCGCTCTTCCATCTCCGTGAGTCTTTCGCGATCCTGCAGAACTCTGCCATGCAGCTCTTCGCGCCGGGAGATAAACGCCTTCGTCGCCTGCTCGAGATCGGTGGTGCGAGCGCGAATCGCCTCGTTCCCCTCCGTGTGCGAGTCCAGTAGGCCGCGTAGCCGCTGCACCTGGGCCGCCAGCTGGCGCTGGCGCTGCCCGAACTGGAGCCACCGCACGGCGGACTCCACGAGAAGGACGGCGACGGCATGAAGATCCATGGGGGCATGTGAATATGGCAGGCACGCGAGGACGGCGGCACCACCCTGACACGCGAATCGCTGCGTGTTGTTGTGTGTCGTAGGATTGAGGCGACATCCACCCGCGATAGGAAAGTAGAAGCATGACGCAGACGGCGACGAAGTACCGGGAAATCCGCCTGCCGGATGTGTTCACTTCGTCGGACGAGAGTGGCAGGCGGTATGGGGGCGACATCCGCATCGGCGATCTCACCGGCAACGGGACCGTAGATTTCGTCGTCTTCCAGTCCCTGGGCGGGATCAAACCGGCCTTCCTCGGCGCCTTCGATATCGACGGAGAGCCATTGTGGTCGATCGGCCGGCGCGACCTGGCCGTGGCCGACACCGACAGCGAAGGCGACGACCTTCTGCACACGGTGTCTCCGGACCGGCCCGGGCCCGTGGCGGTGGCCGACATCGACGGCGACGGAGCCTGCGAAGTGCTGTGCCTGTTTGTCGAAGAGGGGATCGGCCCGACGAGCAAGTGGCACCTGCGTGACGTGCTTCTGCTGCTGCTCGACGGACGCACGGGGAAGATCAAGCAGGAGGCCGCGCCGGAGGCGCTGCGCAGCTGCGACGGCTTTGTCGACGGCGAGCTGCGGATTTCCAACTACGTACATCAGCGACTGCTGGTGGCCGACTTCTCGGGCGCGGGACACGCCGGTGACTTTGTCGTCAAGCTGGGCCGCACGCTGGTGGCCTGCAACAGCCGCTTCGAGGTGCTGTGGACGTATGAGAACCGTTGGAACCTGTACCCCAGGCACTCCGCCTACATCCCGTCTGTCGGCGATTTCGACGGCGATGGCCGTGACGAGGTGAATGGCGGCCTGTTCCTCCTCGACCACGACGGTACCGTGTTGTGGGAACAATACCTGGGTGATAACATGGACAGTGTCCTCGTCGAGCCGTGGGACGACGGGTCACCACCGCGGGCCATCGTGTCGGCTGGCGGCATGGTGCTGGACGGCACCGGCCAGCGCTTGTTCGAACTCGGCATGGAAGAGGTCCCCCATGGCCAGGAGATCCGCTGCGGCAGGTATCACGCGGACAGTGCCGATCCCGAGCTCGTGATCCGCCACAACGGCCATCACCCGGATCTGCTCGTCGCCGGTCGCGGCGGTGTTCGCGCCCGCTTCCAGGTGGACGAATCACCGAACAACACCGGCCTCGAAACGATCCACTGGAACGGTGCGACGGGACCTGACCTGATCTACAGCCCCGCGGCGCTGTGGGACGGGGACGGCAACCGGGCCGTCCACTTCCCCGACTTGCCGCCGCCGAGCGGTGGCAGGATGGGTTGGTATCACTGCTTCCCAGCCGACGTCTGTGGCGACGGCCGCGAGGAGGTCATCCTCTACGATCCGAACCAGGACCGGGTGCACATCTACACACAAGAACCACCGAAGGATTCAGCCTTCGCCGGCTACCGCCATACGGGCCGTCAGTACAACGCCCGCCTCATCGACTGAGAAAAGGACGCTGAGTGGCTGTCCGAAAATTCCTGCTGATCTCCATCGATTGTCTGCGCTACGACGCCCTGAGCCGAACCAACCCGCGTCTCGACACGCCGAAGTTCGACGTGCTGACGCGGGACTACGAGCTGGCGGACCGTTTCTTCGTCGCGGCGCCGGCGACACGGCCGTCGCACACGTCGCTGTTCACCGGACTGTATCCATTCGAGCACGGCCTCTTCGGGCAGACGTACCTGAAGATGTTCCACGGCGTCACGGATCTGATGCACCTGCTGCAGCGGCATGGCTTCGAGGTCAGCGGCCACTCCGAACGCCCGGACGTGTTTCGCTTTCTCGATTATGAACCCTTCATCGGACCCATGGATCCGCAGGCGCGCAACCAGTGCCTCGGCTCGATCGAGCCAGCTCTCGACATGCTGGAGAAGTCCGGTGATGCGCCGCAGCTGCGCTTCTTCCACTTCTGGTACACCCACGGTGGCTACGGACTGAACGGAATCGGGTTGGACCCGGGACTGCGGGAGCTGGTGCGCAACGGTCGCGCCCAGGAGGCGCTGCGCTACTATTATGCGGCGGTTGTGCAGGTGCTGGAATTCCGCGTAGTGGAGATTCTCAAG
The DNA here is from genome assembly GCA_036339235.1 of Candidatus Latescibacterota bacterium. Lineage (GTDB taxonomy): Bacteria > Latescibacterota > UBA2968 > UBA8231 > UBA8231 > UBA8231. The sequence continues at coordinate 6,006 of JAYZCA010000129.1, forward strand.
CGAATCGACCTGAGGGAGTGGGCGGTTTTCCTCTTCGGCGACCATGGCGAGGGGTTCGACCCGGAGGTCATGGCTCACGGTGACCAGATCCACCAGAATGTCGCACGCGTACCGCTGCTCACCCATCTACCTGTGGACGGCTGGCGGCTGCCGGAGGGCACGCTGTCGATGATCGATCTCTTTCCAACGATCTGCGATCTTTCCCAGATCGATGGCGGCTACCGCGGCTACGGGCGCAGCCTTGTCAACTCGAAGTCGCGCCATGGCCGCTGGGTCCTGACCGAGCTCGACAGTCTCTATGGGGTGGGCTTCCTGCATCCGGGAAATCTGCAGACCGAGCACCGCCGCGTCACCTCCCGCATCGCTATCGACGAAAAGAACCTGGAGCGCAACCCGCAGGGTACGCGACAGTGGTCGATCAGCGACGGCGACGTCCTGTTCCGCTACGACGAGACGAGTGGCGAGTATGTCTTGCGGGAAATGACCACAGGTCGAGATCTGGACTGTGACGATCCGACCCCCTTTCGCGCCCGCTATCAGGCCCTGCTCGACGGTACAGCCTACGGAGACCTGCGCACCCAGGACGAAACCGACGACGAGAAGGCCGTGCTGGAGCAGCGCCTCAGGGACCTGGGGTATCTGTAATGAATGAACAGCCCGCGCTCGGGATAGTTTCATTATAAAACCGGCCTCTAACTGAACCGGGAACCCATCCTCCAGACGTTTCAGGGCGTCGCCTTGGACTGGATGGGCTCACAGGTTTCCCCGAGGCCATCGAGACGGCGTTTCCTAGGACCCAGGTGCAACTGTGCATCGTGCATCAGGTGCGCAACTCCCTGTCGTACGTCAGCTACAAGGACCGCAAGGCGGTGGCTGCTGACCTGAAGAAGATCTACAAGTCAGCGACGATCGAGGAGACTGAGCAGCACCTGGCCGCTCTCGGCCAGACCCGGGACGCACGCTACCCGACGATCCACCGCTCCTGGGATAAGCACTGGGAGCAATTGACGGGTTTCTTCGCCTACCCGCCGGAGATCCGCAAGGTCATCTACACGACCAACGCCATCGAGTCGCTGAACAGCTCGATGCGCAAAATCCTGAAAGTCCGTCGCGCCTTTCCCAACGACGAGGTGGCGACCAAGTTGATGTATCTGGCCCCGCAGAAACATCGCCAAACGCTGGACACGGCCAGTGAAGGACTGGAAGAGCCCACTCAATCAGTTTGCCATTATGTACGAAGATCGAGTACACTGCCCTGACTACACCCGAGGCCACTTACACAGGAAAACTTGCAGACCCACCCTCTCATCCACATCGATCTTTGCTGGCTTTCGGCAGTCCTTCATTCGGTCATGGTTGTTATATATTACATTTCCGACATCGATAGATATTACATTCGCCTAAGGGAGGCGTGATATGCTATGTGTTCCAGTTTATATTTGCCCCCCGATGGCATTCTTGTTCTGCAGACGACTCGTCGCAGGAATTGGTAGTAGCTGTACCTTTGGTATGGAGTTGTTATTCTTAGCTGCCTTATCGAACGCGATTCGAGTGTTGTTCGTTGTGGTGTTGGCTCTCCCCATCGCCGTGACCGCTCAGGTGCAGACTCTCGTCATTGGAGAGGGCGGTGTGGACTGGGTGGAGTCGATCGAGCAGACAGTCGGCGTGGATACGTCCCTGGCCGCCACCGGGCTGCAGCCCGTCGAGTTGGACCCTTCGGTGAATATCAACGTGGGACCACTCACCAAGAGCGGCCAATACACCAACATCTTGGGCGGCGTTTGGCTTATCTCCACTG
>JAYZCA010000130.1:0-14271 GCA_036339235.1 Candidatus Latescibacterota bacterium
TTGCGCGACAGATATCCGAAATTGGCGCCCGGCCCGCCCGGCTGCAAGTAGAACTCGCACGCCTGTATATCGCCGTCCAGGCGTCCGGCGTAGGCCCAGTCGCTTATGTAGTCGTTGAGCATGAGCGCCGCCGAGCGCAGGCCGTCGACATGCTCGATCAGGAAGACGAAGGGATTCGACACGTGCTCCTTCATCGATCCTTTCGGCTTGTTCTCGATTGCAGCGCAGGCCGCTTCTGCCAACTCGAGTGACCACCGGCCGTCCCGCCCGGCCTGCCACACCGCCTCGCCTTCCAGATATTGCACGGACACCACGCCGGTTTCACCGCCTGAGCGTCTTTCGATCATGCACTGGAGTGTCTCAAGTGTGTGGTAGCCATAGGCTTCGGGGTCGCCATACCCCACAGCCAGCGCCTCTTCAATGGGGGATTCCAGCTCGTGCTCGAGCCAGGGCCGCCGCCAGGACACCGGTAGACAGGAGCCTGCCATCAAGGGAATGTCCAGCTCCTGGGCACGATCCCACATCCACTGCGCGTCCCGGAAATCGCAGGCGAAGTGCTTGTCGTTGAAGACCGGCACGCTGCGCCCGCTCTCGGCGAACACGCCAGCGATCTGCTCGAAGAAATAGCGCCGCGGGTACATTTTGCGGCCCAGCTCGTCGTGCGGGTAGTCTCCGTGCTCACCGATGAGCAGCACTCCGTCCACACCGAGTTCGGAACCTCCAGCGTGCAGCGTCCTGCGCAGACTAGGGTACATGGGCACCCCATACTCCTGCGCCAGTCCGATGCCGATGTCGTTCTCGAGGACGTGATCTATGTAGAGAGAGACCACCTCTACCTTGGGCGGAAAGAACCCCTCATCCGTGGACATTCCTTTGAGGAATTTGGTGATGATGGCATCCGCATGGGACCACGGGTGGTAGATCCCACAGATTGCCGCAATCCGCAGCTTGTCACTTTTCTCAACCGTCATTGGCATCTCACTCCTTGGCGCATGTGGCAGTACCCGCTATCGCTTGCTGGCAGGTTCCGTACACAGCCGCCCTTCTGAACACGCTCATTGCCCAGGCAGTCGGCCAGGTCGTGGACTTCGCCCGGCAGCGAGGCTCGCCAGAGTAGACTTGCCGGCGCACCGTCGATTATACTTGACTCTATATCATGGCAGAGCAAACTATCGGACCCACCACAGCTACCATCGACGACGGCAACGAGACCCGAGACGCGCGCGGCGAGTGGACGCCCCGCACTCTGGGGAAGGCGCTGCCCTTCGCCTGGCCGGTGGAGCCCCGAAAGCTGATGCGGTTCTTCCTCGGCTTTCCCGGTTTCCTGTGGCCTTTCGGAGCCGCGCTGTTCTACGGACTTGCCGCCCTGACCTGGCGCTACCTCCAGCCCGGGGCCGATGATCTGAGCAACTTCAGCCAGCTGCGCGTCGGTTGGATCCTTCCGATGTTCGCCCGCAACCTGGTGCTGCTGTCAATCGTCGCCGGCACCCTGCATGGCATCCTGTATTGGCGACGGGTTCAGGGCACCCGCTTCAAATACAATTCCCGCTGGCCCACCACAAACAGCACGGTCTTCCTCTTCAACAACCAGGTCAAGGACAACATGTTCTGGAGCCTGGCCAGCGGCGGCACGGTCTGGACGTTGTACGAGGTTCTCATGTTGTGGGCTTACGGCAACGGCTGGATTGCCTTCACCACGTTCTACGACAACCCGGTCTGGTTTGTCGCCCTGGGGTTCATCCTTCCTTTCTGGCAGGATTTTCACTTCTACTGGGTGCACCGCATCTCCCACTGGAAGCCGCTTTACGACAGCGCCCACCACGTCCACCACCGCAACACGAACGTAGGGCCGTGGTCGGGCCTTTCCATGCACCCCCTCGAACACCTCCTCTACTTCACGCGCTGGATCATTCTGTTAGTGGTGCCGTCCCACCCGATCCACATGTTCTACTTGATGCAGCGTCCGGCGATCAATCCCGCACTCGGGCACACCGGCTTCGACCGCCTGGTCCTGAGCGATGAAGCCGACGGAATCTCCATCGATTCCTACTTCCACTACCTGCACCACCGCTACTTCGAGTGCAACTACGGCACCGTCACGGTACCGTTCGATCGCTGGTTCGGCTCCCTCCACGACGGGACGCCCGAGTCGTACGAGCGCATGCGGCGGAAACGGCGAATTCCGACAGAAGCGGCTGCGTAGTCGTAGCAACATCACCGATTGGAGTTCCTCCAGCGTATTGTGCTCCAGTGCCTCTCGGTCCAGCTCCACACCCAATCCAGGTCCTTCGGGCACCGCGAGCTCACCGTTCACCGGCGTCAGCGGATCCGTGGTCAGGGTGTGTTCGTGAAGGTGATGGGGATGTCGGTTGTTCCGGGAGATCTGATCAGGCCTGGTTTCCCGGCCACAGATCATACTCCACGATCACCTCCACATCCTCCAGCACGACGGGGCTGCGCAGTCCACTGGGGCGTTCGAGCAGGGCCACCTCAAGACGGTTCGTCCCTTGGCGCAGGCGCTCGGCCCCCTCCAGATCGAACTCCAACCACATGCCCTGATAGGGCGCCACGGGTGTCGTCGTCCGGCGCCGCACGCGCTGTTGGGAAACCTGCTCGCCGTTGATCCTGATCTCGATCCGATCCGCCGTAACCAGATCCGTCAGGGCCAGGCGCAGGCAGACACGGCGGACTCGGTCGTTTCGCTCCGCATCGTCAGCGATCGTCACCGGGATCTCGAAGGTCCGACCCAGGTCGCATGTTGGATCGAAGGTCAGCGGCAGGTGCGCCGCATAGTCCACGTCCACCACGTACGACAGATCGGACGCGCGACGCAGGAAGTAGTGTTTGTCCTTCTCGGCGATCTGCGCCGGATCGGACAGATCGGTGAGCACCGAGCGCTCACCCTCACCCAGCGGCCATTCCATGAACCAGGTGTAGAGACCATCCACGCCAGCGGCCTGTGCGTTGGCCGCCGCTGCCCGCACCATCGCCGGCGAGGCATACTGCCTCACGATTCTCGGGCGGCTGTCGTCGTGCCGATACGGGTGCAGCATGGCATACACCGATGTGTCCTTCTCATGGGCCGCCTCGATCAGCCACTGGATCGGCATGGCGCCGTCGAGGATGGAGAGCCCGTACACCATCGGCACCAGATAATCGACGAGCCCCTCGTCGAGCCAGCGCTCCACTTCCAGACCCTTCTTCCTGTTCACCTCGGCCGTGGGATACACCCGTGCTCCGAGCAGGCCTTCGCCACCCGCCCGATGGCGTACGGTGTCGCTGGCCTGCCGTAGCCAGTCGGTCATTTCCGGGCCGCGCATCTGCGCCTCGTCGGGCGGGAACCAGGCTCCCGTCCCGCCGGGGGCCGCGGCGAAGTCCAGTTCCACCCCCTCCGTCTCGTAATCGGTAGCCAGTTCGGCAACGGCCCGGTGCATGAACTCCCGCACCGATGCATTCGCCATGCCCGGTCCACCGTTCACCGTCTGCAACGCCTTGTCCAGTCCCGCGTAGGCGCCCATCCGCAGCGAAGGAATGAAGTCCATGCCTCGCTCGTGGGCACGGTCAATGAGGACTTGCAACGGGTCAAGATCCCGATCGATGAGGCTCTGCATGTTCTCCCACACCCGCCAGTAGGCAGCCATGTCAAACTTGCCCACCTGATCCTCACCGAAGCGCAGCCCCACCTTGGATGGGTAGAACCAACCGTCATCGCGGGAAACGCCGTAGACGAAAGTGTCTACGGCCGTGTCGGCCACCTCGTCCACCGGCGCCCACGCATCCTGAAGGCGCATGGGTGGCTCGAAGACGAAGAGATAGTAGTGGCGCGCATCGTTGAAGTAGATCGTCCGTCGCTGACGCATGGGTTGCCTCGAGATCGTCGATCAGTTATAACGCGAGATCGGCGTAGTGTTGTCATGCCTGCAGACCAGCCGCAGCCGCGCAAACTACGATGACAGACGAACGCCTGCCATCCGGATCACCCTCCCCGCGCCGCGACGGCCTTCACTCCTCCTCACCGTCCCGCACGGAGTGTTCAACCGACTGCTGCGCGCGACCATCACGTTTCCAGAGATCCTGCGCCTCACCTTCATCGCTTCGACGATCGAAGACGTGAACGAGATCTCCGTCATTACCGAAGAAGAACGCATACTCTCCGGTTCGCACGGTGACCGTGTCCGTGTCTCCGTGTACGGCCTGACCCTGCTGAACGAGCCGCAGTCCCAAGTCCCGACCTTCGATCAGTCCGCGCAACGACATGCCCTGCACGTCGTAAGGCATGGGGAGTTCACAATAGTCGAGGATCGTCGGCAGGACATCGATCTGGCGTGTCAGCTCGTCGGCCGTGGTCCCCGGTTGGATTGATCCTGGACAGCGGATCAGAAGAGGAATGTGTGCATTGGATATCCATAGAGTGCCGTGCCCCCGCTCGACGCCGTGGTCATTCAGGTGCTCGCCATGATCCGCAGTGATCACGGCAAGAGTGCGGTCGACACCGAGTCGGGCGTCCCACCCGTCCAGCAATCGACCTATGAGGGTATCGACGAACTCCACTTCGCCCATGTAGGTCCGTGGAAACGGTTCGGGACAGTTGTCGGGCGTGTGCGGGTCGATGAAGTGGACCCACAGCAATTGCGATTTGCTCGGGTCGACGCCACCGATCCATGCCTCCACCCTCTCGATGGTCTCATCCCCCCGGTTCTCGTCGGCTCCGGCCCCTGCCTCGCTGTGAACCGCGTCGAAACCGAGGCCGCCCTGGTTCTGAAACCCACCCCAGCTGGTAATCGCTGTTGTCTCATAGCCCTCGGTGGCCGCGATTTCGGGCAATGTCCGTCGCCGGCGTGGCGTCTGCACGCCATTCCAGTTGACGCCGTGCACGGAGGGCACGCATCCGGTGAGCAGACTGGTGTGGGAAGGCAGGGTCGTGGCCAGACTGGACAGATGCTGCACGAACCGAACGCCGGTGGAGGCGAAGGCATCAAGGTTCGGCGTGCGGGTGTCCATCCTCTGGTAGCAACCGACATGGTCGGCGCGTAGCGAATCGATCGTGATGAGCAGAATGTGCTTGTTCATTGGTTGTCCTCTCGCTGTCTCCGGGTCAAGCTGTCTCCGAGCAGGTTCTGCAGTCGATGCGGAAAGTTCGTCAGGATGCCGTCGACACCGCATTCGATCAGGCGCTGCATCTCCGTTGTGTCGTCAGCGAAGAACGGGTGCACCTGGATGCCCTTGGCGTGGGCGTCCTCCACCAGCTCCGCCGTGGTGATGCCGTTGGCGGGTTGCAGGATGCGACAGTCGATCTCCACACAGCGCGAGACGGGCAGATTGCTGCAGATCGCAATCTCTGGCGCGATCCGACGGGCGACCAGCAGGTTCGCCTCCGCGCCGGTAACGAAAGCCGTTGCCAGCAGCTCGCGCCGCAGGAGTTCATCCACTACACGACGCACCAGGAGCTCCCGAGCCGTGTCCGACGCCTTCACGTGCACATTCAGGCGCATGTTGGCGGGCATGAGATCGAGCGTCTGATCCAAGGTCAGGAAGGGCTCGCCGGCAAACCTCTCGTCGAAGGGAGCGCCCGCATCGAGTTCGAGAATCTGCGCCAGGTCCAGCTCGTCCACCCGCCCCGTGCCGTCCGAGATCCTGTCCACCCGCTCATCGTGGATGACGACCAGTCCCCCGTCGCGGGTGAGACGCACATCGAATTCGATGATGTCCACAGCCAGGTCGATGGCGGCTTGGAAGGCGGTGCGGAGATTCTCGGGGTAATCGCCCGAAGCGCCACGATGGGCGGTCACCGCCACCATGTTGGTTCACCCGCGACTGGCGACGAGCCCGCATGATTCCGGCCACCAACTGTCAGCGACACGCCTCGTGAATCGGGCAAGCTCTTCAGGCGCTTCACCCTGCCGTGCGACAATGACTTCGGAGGTTGATTTCCCGGCGTGCTGTAGCTGATGCGTACCAGGCTCAGAACTCGACCGATTCGTCCGGCGCCAGGACAAATGGCTTTACCTCGGGCGCGTGTTTCTTCAACGCCGCGAGGAAGTTGTCCGGTGTCTGATCCATGGTATCGAACACTCCGTAATGCGCAGGGATGATGTACTTGGGATTGATCATCTTCGCGGCATAACCGGCGCTGTCGCCACCGACGGTGAAGCCGCCCCCGCAGATGTTCAGAATAGCCAGATCCGGCTGATAGTAATCGCCGATGACGAGTTTCAGATCAGAGCACAGCCCTGTATCAGACGAGATGTAGACCTTGAAACCGTTCTCGAACTCCACCACGAAGCCGATCGGGTCACCGATATCCCGGCCCTTGAGCCGCCCGTCCTCGAGCAGCACGATCTCGGAAGAGGTGTGCTCGCAGTGGACGCCGGAGACCGAGATGCCGTCGATCGGCGGCAGGGGGCCCCTGTTCATGCCGAAACCGCCGTTGCAGAAGTTCTCCAGGTCCGTCTTCTCGCGGATGTAGATGGCGGTTTCCACCGGCGTCAGGATGATCGGGTCGAATCTCTCAGAGATAGCAACGATGTCGTTGAGGTTCAGGTGATCGAAATGCGCGTGCGTCTGCAGGATGATGTCAACACGTCCGAAAGCCCCCACGTCCTTCTTGTAGGCGTCGGGAACGGCCGGATTCCCATCCGGAAAGAAGTCGTTGCCCGTGAGCCACGGATCGACGAGCAACACCTTGCCCTCCGGTGAGGTCAGCTTGATGGTGGCGAAGCCGATCATCTGAATCTGCACTTTCCCATTGCCTGCCATGTGCTTCTCTTCCTCTTGCGATCGTGGTGAAGGACTCGTCTTCCGACAGGTCGCCATCATCAGGCTTCCTCTCCTGCCGGCTACGATAACTCATATCGGTGGCACCGACCATAAATCGCGGCACCCCTGATGCTGACAGACGTCGAGCTCGTCGTCCATCACTGAGAACCTGCCCTTGTGGTGCCATCCCGCCCGATCGGGATCGGCACGGCGGCGGGCGTCGATCCCGGCTCTGGCAACAGCACCGCAAGCTGACTGGTATCGCCGGGCCGCGGGGCCGTAGGGCGACGTAGTCTCCGTCCTCCCTGGTAGGCGATGTCGAGGTGAGGCGTCTCGATGCGAGCCCCGCCACGGTGGTGGGAGATCATGACCGCTTCGAGGATCCCCGTCGTCAGCAGCGTCCGCTCCACCGGCCCCGGCGAAGCGCCCGTGACGAAGAAGTCCTCGATATTGAGTCCGAAGTAGCTGAAATGGGCGTGGTTCGGACCGGTGTCCGTGTGGTACTCGAAGGCGTCGATCGCGCTCCCGCACAGGCCCGCATAGGAGAACTTGCTCACGTACCCGTCATCGCCCAGCATGAGTACGGTACCACGCGTCCCGTCCGTGTACTCCACCAGGAACACGTGGGGATCATCAACCCGCGACGGGTCCAGGCGGCCGGGGCCCGGGTCCATCGCCGCCAGGGCGGCGTCGGCGAGGTCGCGGGACCAGCGGCCGGCGTCCGCCGAGCGCCACACGTCGTCACCGGACAGGCAGGACACGGCGCGGACGCCGGTCTCGCCACCGGTCCGATATTCGACCTGGCACTGCAGGGCCTCGAGGCCGTGGAATCCATAGCGCTCGAGCATGTGGAAACCGATGGTCAGGCCCTCGTCGAGTGGCTCGCCGTTTGGATGCTCGTAGTCGGGCCGGCGCCAGGTGACGGGCAGGGAAGAGCCCGCCCACAGGGGCACGTCGAGGTCGCGGGCGGTGTCGTATATCCAGCGGGCGTCCGACCACCGGTAGGACAGGTGCTTGTCGGTGAACACCGGAATCGGCCGGCCGAATTCGGCGATGACGCCACAGACCTGCTCGAAGAACCAGCGACGCGGCAGCATCTCCTGGCCGAGGGCCGTAAGCGGGTAGTCGCCGTGCTCACCGATGAGGAGGACGGCATCGACGCCGAGTTCCGTACCGCCGAGGGTCAAGGCGGCGCGGATGCTCCCGAACACGGGGATGTCGTATGTCTCGGCCAGTTGCAGGCCTACATCACGGTCGTGCACCTGGTCCATGTAGAGCGACGCGACCCGAGTGCGCGGCTCGATCAGGCCCTCGTCGGTGGCGAAGCCGGTGAGAAACTTGCTCGCCAACACGCCGGCGTGGCTGTTGGGGAAAAAGGTGGTGACGATCGCGGCGATGCGCTTTTGTTCAGGCATGATCCGGAGAGGGACGAGAGGAGATGGCGGGATATCTAATGCGTCACATGCCGAGCGGGATGCGCGAGTGAGTCAGCGGAACCAGTCATAGTTCAACCCCAGCGATCGGTCCGCGAGGGGGAGATCGACTCGTGCCCCATTCCGGGCGGATGACTGCTTGAGGGCCACCTCCACCTCCAGGGCAACGGCCACCCGCCGGCCGGAGTTCTTGGGCTCGTCCAGCTCCCCTGCCAGGCAGTCCATGACGTCCTTCAGCGAGTAGATGCCACCATACGGTGGTACGAACTGCGGCTTGGGCCAGGGCATCTCCACGCGGCCTTTGGTTTCCTCGACCGACGTGTCCTGCCACCAGCGCCAAGCACCGTAGCTGAAAACGATCTCCCCCTCGGTCCCGCACAGGCGCAGACCGGGCGCCCCTGCGCGGAAGTGGAGGATGAGCCCGCTGTCGGTGACCAGCATCCCCTGCCCGGTGAACTCGTCGCTCCCCGACTCCCGGCGCGGGGTGTCCCCGGTTCCCACCACCCAGGCCGGCGCGCTGTCCAGGAAATAGGACCAGTTCTGATGCTGAGCGAACGGTCCTGCCGCCTCCATGGAAACCAGCTCTCCGATGGCGCCGCCGTCGAGAAGCGCCCGCGCCCGGGCGAATGACGGATGTGTCGTCGTGATCGCCCCACAGCTGAGCGGTACGCCGGCGTCTGCACAGATCTTCACCATGCGGTCCGCCTCCTCCAGCGTGTGCGCCATCGGTTTTTCGGTGAAGATCCCCTTGGCCCCGCACTCCACCGCCAGGCAAGTGAGATCGGCGCGGTGCTTGGTATTGGTAGCGATGGCGACGATATCCGGTCGCTCCTGACGCAGCATCTGCTCCGCGTCGGTGTAGGTCGCCCCTTCCCCGTAGCGCTCCTCGAAGGCCTTCAGCCGCTTGCGATCCCGATCGGCGGCAGCTACCAGTTCGATCTCTGGTTGGTTCCGCAGCGCCTCGGCGTACGACGTGGGCAGACCTTCCTCGCCCGGATGATCGTGGAAATAGAACCGCCGATGGATGTCGAGCTCGGGCGTCGGACGATCGACGTCGTCCACGTCCCAGGTCCCCATGCGTTTGGCGAGATCGTAGAGCATCCCCATCCAGCCGAGACCGATAACTGCTCCGCGGTATTGTGCCATCACGCCGGCCCCCGCTCCAGCACAATGCCCTCGCGCTCGAGGCGCTCGAACATGGCTCGGTACTCCGGCGTGCCGTCGTCGTCCCAGTAATCAGTCTCGATCGGCGCGTCGTAGCTCATGGGAATCATGCGCCGCCGATCGGGTCGCACCATGAAAATCGACTCCTGTGGATCGGCGATGTTGTACATCCGCGTTCCGTTCTCGAAGCACGACTTGATGATCCACTTCGGCTGCTCCGGCAGCTGCAACGCTGTCAGCCGTTCGAGCTCACTCCGATTCAGGGTGACCCCGAGGCCAGGTCCCTCCGACACCCGCAGGAAACCGTTCGTCGGCTCCGGGCACTCGTGGACGACATCGGCGCTCCAGGTCTCGCAATCGCTGAAGAAATGGAAGTTGGCCGAAGGAAAGGCGGCCATCATGTGACAGGTCATCGCCCGGGTGATGTTGCCCCCCACGTTCTGCAGCATGAAGGGGATGTCACCGGCGGCGAACAACCCCGCGCGGTGGATCGCCTCGCCGATGCGAGAGTGACCGAGCATGTACACGTCTGCCGCTCCCATGAGTACTTCGTAGGTCGCGCCCAGCGGGGAGTGATGGAGGACCACCGGCAGAGGCGAGCGCTGGCGCAACTCGATATACCCGGGCAGGTCCTGTGCTGGCAGGACGTCTTCGAAGCACCCGGCGATCGGGTAGCGCGCCAGCTTGTGCAGCAGTTCGATCATGTGATCGTCAGTTCCATGCATGGTGAAGTCGTAGTGCACCTTGAACCCCGGCGGCGCCACCGCCTGCATCGCCTCCGTCTGGTCGATCACGTTTTCGAAAGGTGACAGGTGGAACTTGAGCCAGGTGTAGCCCCGCGCACTGTACTGCCGCACCGCCTCCGCCATGCGCTCCGGGTGCGTCGACACCGTCCAGCTGCCCACTGGCACCCACGAACGGTGTTTCTGCCCGATGAGCTTGTACACCGGCACGCCGGCGGCCTTGCCCATCAGATCGTACATCGCCGTACCGAGGCCCAACGACACCTCGTCCCCCACGTGGTCGAAAGGGTTGGTGCCGATGTAACCGTCGATCGTTTCCTGGGGCTCCGTGTTGTGGGACTCGCCGAGGCCAACGAGGCCGTCATCGGTATGGGCCACGTAGATCGTGCGCGAGATCGGCCCGTAGTAGTGGTTGAGCTGGTAGGAGATCCAATCCACGTACGGCAGGGTGATGCGGTGAACCTCGATTTCAGTGACTTTCATGACGACGTGCGTGCGCTCCTTGTTCGATTACAGACGATCTGCCAGGATGTCGTCCACCACCTCGATGAGGCTGTCGACGATTGCCGCGAGCATCCGTTCGCCCTTCTCAGCCGACGCCACCGTGGGATCACCGACATTGCCGCGCTCGCTCTCCTCGTCGATGCGCAGGAAGCGGGTGACACGATCTTGGTATTGCGACTCCGGGCGGAAGCCGTCCGCGTGCAGCCTGTCCGTCAGCACCAGGTCGGGGCGCAGGGTGAGCATGAGGGATGTCTCCATCTCGCCGGCGTGTCCCGAACCGGTGGGTCCCGCCTCTTTGATCGCGTCCAGCTGCGGCGCTGCCACCTCCCACCACGACGCCCCCCACACCTGCGCTTGGGGGTGCATCTTCTTCAAATCCTGCTGTGCCACCCGCAGATCGGCGCGGTTGCCGCCGTGGCCGTTGAGCACCAGGACACGCTCGAAACCCGCCTCCAGAAGGCCGTCGACCGTCTCCACGATCATGTTGACGTGGGTCTGCGACGTCGCCGTCAGGCTGCCGCCAAAGCGCATGTGGTGGAGGGAATACCCCAGCCACTGCGTCGGCAGGCAGACAACTCGTTCGCCGATCCTGGCATCGAGCCGGTCGACGATGCCGGTGGTCTCGATCGTATCCGTCAGCAGCGGCAGGTGCCACCCGTGCTGCTCGAAAGAGGCGATCGGAAACACCGCCACGACGCTGCCCTTGTCGAGCTCGTCAATAGCGGGCCAGTTCATTTCGCCAAGTTTCATCCGACGACTCCCTCGTCCACCAGGTCGAGGGCGCGCAAATCCGTCTGCAGGTTCCCGCGGTGATCTCGCCGGCCGAGAATCTCATCGCGGAACGCTTCTACCTCGCACAGCACACCATCGACCTTGGTCATGATCATCGCTTTCCTGGAGTCTTCGGTAGTCAACACGCTCTCGTTCTCGCCATCCTGGAAAATCATCCCCGCACGACCGACGATCAGTTCGGTCGTCGGGGACCACACGCCCTCGCCCAGCGTGTAGCCCACGGTGCAGTATCCACCGGCAGCGAATTCCATCGTGATGGTAGCCGACGACCAGGTGTCGGCGCGACTCTGCGCGCCCGTTGCCCGCACGACGTCGCCAAAAGCATCCATCCATCTGGGCATGTAGTAGGCGAGAAAGTCGCGGCCGCCCGGATTGAGAGCAGGGTCGGCGTTCCACCGGCGATGCGATCCGTAGTCCCAGTAGGAATGCTCGATGCCGTGCAGCAGGGGTCCGATGCTCTGCATCCGCTCGACATGTTCGACGTAGTCGGGATGATGTCTCCCCTGGATGCCGAGATGGAGCACCAGGGACTGCGAATCCGCCAGTTGTGCCAGCTCCCGAGCCTGCGCTGCACTCGTGCTCAGCGGAATTTCGACGAGCACGTGCTTGCCGGCGGCGAGGGCCGCCCGGGCGTGCACAAAGTGCTCGACATTGGTGGAACAGACGAGCACAGCGTCTACCTCGGGGTTCGTGCACAGTTCCTGCCAGTGCTCGACCGTCGGCATGTTCAGTTCCTGCCTGAACAGGTCGCGCGTCGACTGGCTCCTCGACCAACCCAGCGCAACCTTGGCGCCCTGCGCCTTCTGTAGGGCCTTTGCCCGCGTGCGACCGAAGGATCCCGTGCCGCATATGCCAAATCGAATCGTGTCCATTTGAACCTTACGGGTTGAGTACCGACCACCGTGCGAAAGTAATAAAGGGCCGGCAGGTGAGCGACCCTGCTCGCCCATCCGCCACTTGCCGCGCCGACTCCCCGGCCGCAGGTTTGCCTGCGTCCACGGCGCACGCCTTTCGTCTGCTGTTTCCACAAAAAGCCGCGAAGGGCCGTCGCCCAACCTTGGTAACAAGCCTCACGTCACCCGGTCGCTGGATCTGACTCTATGGCAGGCACGGCTGCCCGCATCCTGTCTGTCGACAAGATCTGGGATGCGGCTCCGCACAACGCCTTCACCGATCTGCTGCGTTTCCGCGATCGATGGTGGTGCACATTTCGCGAAGCTGAATCCCACGGCGACAGCATCGGCACCCTACGCGTGCTGGTATCAGAGGACGGCGACACCTGGTCGAGCGCCGCCGAGATCGCCGAGCAAGGCGTCGATCTGCGCGACCCAAAGTTGTCCCACATGCCCGACGGGCGCCTGCTGCTGCTCAGCGGTGGCAGCGTCTACGATGACAACGGAGCCTACCGCACCCGCTGCCCGCGGGCCTGCTTTTCCGACAACGGACACACGTGGACACCGCCGGCACGCTGCCTGGCCGAAGATCACTGGCTGTGGCGTGTCACCTGGCATGGCGACGTCGGCTACGCCGTGTCAAAGCTCGGTGAGGGCACCGATCCCCGGCGAGGCTTCCTCTACAAGACGATGGACGCTCTCGACTGGGAGTGGATCACCGAGTTTCGCCTGCCCCATGACACCTGGACGGTCAGCGAGACCACGCTGCGCATCATGCCCGACGAGGAGATGATCGCCCTGATCCGACCCAACTGGATCGGCCATAGCAAGCCGCCCTACGTCGATTGGTCCTTCACTGGTATTGAAGCCAGGATGGGTGGACCGAACTTCATCCGCGTGCCCAATGGCACGCTGTGGGCATGCGCCCGCGGTCGGCACGAAGATGTCCCCGGTACGGTACTCGCCCGCATGACACCCACCAGCTACGAAACCGTGGCGCGCCTTCCCAGCGGCGGGGACTGCTCCTATGCCGGCATGGTATGGCACGACGACATGATGTGGATCAGCTACTACTCGACACACGAGGGATCGACCGGCATCTATCTCGCCAGGTTACACCTGTCTTGACGACGGGTGACACCTGATGCGCCACACACCGAGCGGCCGACGAGTCCTCGGGTTGTCGATGGCTTCTTTTGCAGCGATCCAGTGGGCCACTCAGCCGGTGATGTTGAAAATTCTCGTGCGATCGTTGGATGTATACACGATCGGCTGGATTCGATTCCTGACAGCTGCCCTCGTCCTTGCACCGTTCGTGATTCGGCGACAGGGGATCTCGGCGGTGTCTCGTCTGCGGGGCTGGCCGCTCGCTCTGCTGGTGCTCTGCGTCGTCGGACTCAACGCTAACTATCTGACGTTCATGGCGTCACTCCAGTTCGTCTCGCCTGGCGCCGCCCAGGTCCTTGTCCAGCTGGGACCCATGCTCGTTCTCGTGGGCGGCCTGTTGATCTACGGAGAGTCCTTCAGCCGTCTGCAGTGGGTCGGCTTCGGGATCCTCGTCGCCGGGCTGTTTCTGTTCTGCAGCCCGCGCCTTGGCGAATTGACCGACGCCTTCGAGCCCTATGGAGTCGAACTCCTGTTGCTCCTCGTGTCGGCCCTGATGTGGTCGGTATACATGCTGACCCAGAAGCAGCTGTTGAACTACCTGCTCCCCGAATCCATTCTGTTCGTCATCTTCGCGGCGGGGGCGCTGGCACTGCTACCGGTGGCCCGGCCAGCAGATCTTGCGGCCTTAGATCCCAAGCTGCTGGCATTGCTGGGAGTCAGTTGCCTGATGACGGTCGCATCGTATCTGAGCTACGCCATGGCCGTCGAGCACTTGGAGATGTCCCGCATCGGCATCGTCATCGCTTTGTCGCCGTTGGTCACCATCGCCATGGCGCTGTTGTTTGCCACCGTGCTCCCCACCTTGATGCGGCCAGAGCA
>JAYZCA010000131.1:0-3516 GCA_036339235.1 Candidatus Latescibacterota bacterium
CGCTGGATCCCGACATCTTCGCCCGCATCCACGAGCTCATCGCACAGCACACCGACCTGATCGTGCAGATCTCGACGGGCGGACGCGCGGATCTCGATGCTGAGGCGAGGGCTGAGCCGATTCGCCGCATCCATCCGGAGATGGCCTCCCTGACGACGGGGTCGATGAACTTCCCAGACCAGGTCTACACCAACTCTTTCGAGACCGTGGCGACTCTGGCAAGGGTAATGGTGGAGGCCGGGACCAAGCCGGAGATGGAAATCTTCGAGGCGGGGATGATCGACAACGCCCTGGGCCTGGTCGAAGACGACCTGGCGACGCCGCCTCTGCACTTCGACTTCGTCATGGGCAGTCGGGGCTCGCAGCCGGCGACGGCGCGGCAGCTGCTGTTCCTTGCTGAATCGATCCCGGCAGAGGCCACCTGGACGGTCGCTGGCCTGGGACGCTGGCAGCTGCCCATGGGAGTCCTGGCCATCGGCATGGGCGGCCACGTGCGGGTCGGCCTCGAGGACAATCTTTACTATCGGCGCGGCGAACTTGCGACCAACGAGCAGCTCGTGGCGCGTATGGCCCGCATCGCCGTCGAGGCAGAGCGACCCGTGGCGACACCTCAGGTCGCGCGGCAGATCCTGGGGCTTGTCTGAGCCCTACGGTTGGTGGTCGAGCCGGACAGTCGGCTCTCCCTTCTCCAGAAAACTCTCTATCGTGTTGTGTGTCGCCGGCGAGGTGCGGAAGTCGGCGATCCACGGCTCACGGAACCACGCCTGTTTCTGCCGCGGCAGGCCGGCCATCACCTCGGGCGCGATCGTCAGCCGATGCCAGTGCGTCGCCAGGTGGGCGTAGGCGTTGAGCACGGCCACCCGCGGCGTATCCCGCTCCCACGGTGGCCCAGCGTGACAGAGATTTTCGGTGAAGAAAATGGCGCTGCCCGCCGGGCACTCGTAGGTGGTGAGAAACTCCGAGCGTTTGCCCTCCTCCAGCGACATGTGGTCCGGGTGCATCTGAAAGTTCGCCTTGTGACTGCCAGGGATGAAGTGAGTCGCCCCATCCTGCTTCGTCACATCGGTCAACTCGAAGACGACACGCACCATGCCGGCGTGGATCCGCCCGTTGGCACAGCGGTAGCCGAAGATCGGGTCGATCTGGCCCGGTCCCCCGCCGTGCAACTCGCCGTGCCGCTCCCCCTTGCTGCGCCACACGCAGAAGGTGCCCTCCAGGCGCACGTCGGGACCGATGAGCTCGTGCAGCACTTCCGTCACTTTCGGATGATCGATCAACAGACTGGACGGTCCGCCAGGCACGCTGCGATGCTCCGGCGGCAGTGACTCCGGGTCGTGCTTGATACGATCGATCTGCTCGACGATAGCAGCGATCTCGTCCGTCTCGAGAATTGCCGGGCGCACCAGGAACCCGGTGAGGTCGAATCTGAACTTCTCTTCGTCGGTCATGCTCATCGTGCTTATCTCCGTATCGTGAAGCGCTTGTCGGCGTCGCCGATTCTGTCTTGTTTGCGAGGGACTCTTACCGGAGAGCCACATGGCTACACCCCGTCCGAATCTGCTCCTCATTCTCACCGATCACTGGCGCGGCGACAGTCTTGGTCGGCTCGGTCATCCCGCGGCCGACACCCCGCACCTCGACTCGCTGTCGGCGGGTGGCACCACCTTCACCAGCGCCTACACGCCCTGCCCCTCCTGCATCGCCGCCCGTCGCTCGCTGATGACGGGTATGACGCCCTACACCCAGGGTATGGTCGGCTATCAGGACGGCAAACCATGGGACTATGATCACACTCTTGCCGGTACCCTGCGAGATGGCGGTTACCAGACGGTCAACATCGGCAAGACTCACTTCCACCCGTCGCGTGCTCATCTTGGATTCGAGCAGCTGACAACGAGCCAGGACTACAGCGAATGGCTGGCAGGGCAACCAGGCCAGGCCGGGGTGGAAAAGTTCGCCCACGGCGTCCCCCCGAATTCCTGGATCGGCCGGCCCAACTTCCTTCTCGAACACCAGATGGAAGAATTCTGGTTTGTCACCCGGGCCCTGGATTTCCTCGGCCACCGTGACCCGACACGGCCGTTCTTTCTGTGCCTGTCCTTCAACGGGCCGCACCCACCCTGGTGTCCGCCGCAGGTCTACTACGACCAGTTCATCAACCGCGATCTGCCGAATCCCGCCATCGGTGACTGGGCCGATCACCACGCCGATTCAGCCACCTATCCGATGGATGTCAACCAGTGGCGGGGCCGCGTCGCTGACCATGTCATGCAGCGGGCGCGAGCCGCCTACTTCGCCTACCTAGCCTTCCTCGACGCGCAGATCGGACGCCTCGTAGAGACCATGAGCCGCTCCGGCGTGCTGGGCGAAACGCTGACACTGTTCACCTCCGATCACGGCGAGATGCTCGGCGACCACCACCTGTGGCGCAAGACCTACGCTTATGAGGCATCCTCACGAGTCCCCTTTATCCTGCGCCCGCCGGCAGCCTTCGTGGCGCCCCGGAACGTCGAGGTCGGCCCCCCCGTCACCGTCGGCTGGGAGGACATCATGCCCACTCTCCTCGATGCTGCCGGCGAGGCGATCCCCGATACCGTCGAAGGTCGCAGCGTACTGCCTCTCGTGCGCGGCCAGACCGATGGCTGGCGGCCTTTCTACCACGGCGAGCATTCCCCCTGTTATCATCCGGAGAACGCCAACCAGTTCCTCACCGACGGTCTGTGGAAATACATCTGGAATCCGATCACCGGCCAGGAGCAGTTCTTCTATCTGCAGGAGGATCCACACGAGTGCCGCGACTTGGCGCCTGCAGGAGGATCAAAGCTCGAACGCTGGCGTGCTCGTATGGTCACCGAGCTAGAGCATCGCGAAGAGGGCCTCTCCGACGGCGAGAAGCTGATCCCAGGACAGGTGCCGGTCTGGCGCTTTGGATCCGCCGACGAACTGCATCTGGGATGATCCGTTGAGATTCCTCGCACGCCTCGTCGCCTGCATGCTGTGCGGTGTCAGCACCGGATCCGCCTCACCCCGAACAGGAATATCGCCGACCACCGGCATCCGTGACACCAACCCGCGGTTACACGCCATCGTTGGCGCGCGGGTGGTGTAGAGGCCAGGCGTCGTCCTCGACAGCACCACCGTCTTACTGCGTGATGGCCGAATCGAGGCTGTAGGCCCGTCGGCGAAGGTCCATCCGTCCGCCGATGCTCGCTATCTGGGATGGCGACAGCCGCGCCGTTTACGCCGGCTTGATCGAATCCTCCGCCCACATCGGTCTGCCGGGCGACGAGGTTCTGCACCCGCATGCCCCCTCGCGCTGAATTGCACGTGTGCTTGCCGAACTGTGCGTAGCCCAGGTTTGCGAGCCCGACGCAAAAGTCCTGAAGGAGCTTCGCGGGCTGGGGTTCACCACCGCCCTCGTGAGCACGGCCGATAGAGCGACCCGCTCCTCCCTGATTCGGGAGGATGTGGCACACCACATCGCGCTGAAGAATCTCAATTCTCCCAAGGGCTCGT
>JAYZCA010000132.1:0-6143 GCA_036339235.1 Candidatus Latescibacterota bacterium
CGAATCGCCCGTTTACCATGCTTCGAATCAGTGCGGCATCCCGTACTGCAAACAATCTGACAGGGCACTCCAAATGAAAACCAGCTTCACCACCCTCGGCTGTCCCGCCTGGGACCTGGAAACCATCATCGCTCAGGGAAGATCCATGGGCTTCGACGGCGTCGACTTCCGCGGCTTGCAGGACGATATCGACATCACTCAGCTTCCCGCCTTTACCACCGACATCGCTACGACGAAGACGAAGTTCGCCGATACCGGGCTGCACGTGTGTGGCATCAGCTCGAGTCTGAAGGTGTGCGACGACACAAAAGTCGACGACAACCTGGAAGAGGCGAAGCGGACGATCCCGGTGGCCGCCGAGTTGGGCACGGAGACGATCCGAGTCTTTGGCGGCGGCGATGCACAACGGCATTCGCATCAACAGATGGCCGACATCGGTCAGCAGATGATGTTGCAGGTTCTCGACCTGGACGGGGCGGGAAAGTTCAAGTGGGTCTTCGAAACGCACGACAACTGGATCCGGTCGACGGACTGCAAACTGCTTCTCGAGCGGGTGACGGTCCCGGAGTTTGGCGCCCTCTGGGACATGGGCCACACATCCCGCGTCGGCGGTGAGGACCCGGCCGACAGTCTGGCGGCCCTCGGGGAGCGGGTCTACTACCTGCACGTGAAGGATGCCATCTACGACGAGTCGCACGAGCGCGCCATGCAGGACGGCTGGCGCTACGTACCGCCAGGCACTGGCGAATTGCCCATCGGCCGAGCGCTGGAATTGCTGCAGGGCCGGGATTACACCGGTCACGTCATGTTCGAGCACGAGAAGCGCTGGCACGGCGAGCTGGAGGAGCCCGAACAGATTTTCCCAATGTTTCTGGAGTGGTTTCGCGGGCTCGGACTTTAGCCCTCCGCACCTAGCGCCAGGCGGCACTCCAACCGGCGGTGTGCACGTCACTGGCAATGCGCCAGTCGCGTAACACATCCAGCAGCTCGCGTCTGTTCGCTACGTACGCAGCATCATCCCAGAGATTGACGACTTCGTCCGGGTCGGAGCGCAGGTCGAAGAGCTGGCCCTCACCGCAGTCGACGAAGTGTACCAGTTTCCAGTCGTCGCTGCGCACCATCGTCATGAACTCCGTCTCCTGCAGGATGCCGTCGCGACCATGTTCGGCGAAGACGTACTGCCGCGGCTGCCAGTCGTCCCCCTGCAGCACCGGCAACAGCGAACGCGCCTCCATCGTCGGCGCCGGTGCAACACCGGCCAACTCCAGCAGCGCCGGGCCGATGTCCATCTGCTGACAGAGGCCCTCGACACGACGGTCACCGTCGAAGCGTTGCGGCGACCAGACGATCATCGGCATGCGCGTGATTGTGTCGTACATCGTCCACTTCTGAGAGTGCCCGTGGTCGGTGAGGCAGTCGCCGTGGTCGGAGGTGAAGACGACGACGGCGTTCTCCAGATAGCCCTTGTCTTCCAGAGCCTGCAGGATCTCTCCTACTTTTGTGTCGATCATCTCGACGTTGGCCATGTAGTAGGCGCGCTGTCGGTGGCGTTGCTCCTCGGTAGGGTCGAGAATGTGCACGACGCTGTCGTGGTCGACCTCGGTGTTGTGCTGACGCATGGCCTTGTAAGGTGCGGGTTGGCTGTCCAACTCGTCCTGTGTCACCGGCTGCAGCGGGAATTCACGCTCCATGTATTTCTGTGCCATGTCCGGCGTCGGATCATAGGGAGGGTGCGGTCCCGGGAAGCCGATCTCGAGAAACAGCGGGCGTTCCTCGTCGCAGGGTTTGGTGCGGATCCAGTGGGTCGCCATGTCGCCGACGAAGTTGTCGGGGTGGGTGTCAGCGGGCAGTTCCCACGTGAAGGCGCCGAGACTCTCGTGGTAATCAGGCTTCTTGCGGTAGAACTCGCGCTGCTGTTTGACGATGCCGCGAGCGCGCAGGGCCTTGTCCCACTCGTCGAAGTAGTACCGCTCTTCCAGGTAGCGGTCCTTGTTCTCGACGACGTAGCGCTCTTCAAAACCCAGGGGCGTGTGGTACGGATAACTGTGCATCTTGCCGACGTTGATCGTGCGGTAGCCGCTGTCGCGCAACTGCTCGATCCAGGAGTGATTCCAGGCGTCGGCGTTCTTCAGGATGCCGGTGGTGTGCGGGTAGTAGCCGGTGAACAGGCTGGCCCGCGACGGGGCGCACGACGCGGCGGTGACATGACACCCGGTAAAGGTGACACCCTCGCGCACGAGGCGATCGAGGTTGGGGGTGTCGATGTAGTCGTAGCCCAGGGAGCGGATCGTGTCGAACCGCTGCTGGTCGGTGATGATGAAGATGATGTTGGGTCTGTCAGCGCTCGTCACCTGAGCGTCATCCCGCCATCCACCTTCAGCGTAGCTCCGGTGATGTAGTCGGCGTCATCCGAGGCCAGGAAGGCTGCCGCCTTGCCGAGGTCCTCGGGTGTACCGAGGCGTTTCCAGGGTAATCTCTTGGCGCCTTCGCGGAGTTGCTCCTCCGAGGAGAACTGGCGTTCTCCCGGCGTGTCCGTCCAGCCCGGCTGGATAACGTTGACACGGATGCGGTGCTCGGCCATTTCGACGGCGATCGTCATCGCCATCTGGTTCATTCCCGCCTTGGCGGCGTTGTACGGCATGGAGGTGGGCATGGGGAGAAAGGAGAGAACGGAGCTGATGAACAGGATGCTGCCGCCCTCGCCTTGCTGCACCATCTGCCGGGCGCCGGCCTGGGCGACGTGGAAGGCGCCGAAGAGCGTTACGTCGAGAGTGCGGTGCACGTCGTCGACGTCGAGATCGAGGAAAGGTTGGCGTCTGGAGTAGTAGGCGTTGGCGACGACGATGTCGACGCGACCGAGTTCCTTCGTCGCGCCTTCGACCATGGCGTCCACAGCGGCGCGGTCCGAGACGTCGGCGCCGAAAGTGGAGGCGCGGTGCCCCAGCGAGCGCACGACGTCGGCCACCTCGTCGGCTTCGTCACCATGGCTTCGGTAGTTGATGGCCACATCGGCCCCGCAGCGAGCCATCTGTTCGGCACAACCGCGACCGATGCCGCGCGAAGCCCCGGTGATGAGGGCCACTTTTCCGGTGAGATCGATCAACAAAACCCCCTGAGGTGGTGGCCACCGGATTGGCAGCCTGCAGGGGTAGACTACGGAAGGCGGGGGACGTGGGCCAGCGGTGCCCGCTATGATAGTCTAGCGCTCGGCGAGGTGACTGGTGAGCAAGTCGAAGTGAACTGCGCGGCAGGAATCGTCGAACTCAAACACGTCGACCTCTTCGTACCTGTGGTCGATACGCACATGCAGGCGGTGGCGCCTATTCTCGACGCTCTTCCACTGGCGCTCCACGGCCGCCTGCTTTTTCATCTCGGCGCGCAGGTCGGAGCGGACTGCGTCCAACTGGTCCTGCAGGCGGGTGTAGCGCCGATTGTATGAGGCCAGCAGCTCCACCGTCAGGATCTTCACGACCACCGCTGCGGCCAGCATCACCAGCGCCGCGATCACCGATAGTGTCAGCACGTCAGTCTCCCAGTTCGAGCCTCTTCCCAATGATCGGCAGGAAGGCCGAAACTCGTCGTGACCACCATCACGTCACGAATGTGACGCCCATCACGTGAAAAAACAACGAGTTACGGAACTGAGACGCGGCGGTCCGAAGGCGGTTCCCAGGGTCCCGCGCCTCGACGGCAGGCTCTGGCTGGGACTCGAATTCAGGCTCGGGTTCATGTTCGGGCGGCGGCGGATGCAGCAGGTTCAGAGCGGCATCGAAGGCGCTCTTCACCGAATCTCCCCGCGGGTCGTCTTTCAGGGCCCGTCGCCCCAGGCGGCACAGATCCTCGAGTGTGCCTTTCCCGGTGCAGAGGACCTTGACCAGCTTGGGCAGCGTCAGGTCATCGGGCAGGATGCCATCCAGTAGGAGCAGACTGCCGGCATGGGCGACGAAGGCACGACCGATGGGGGCTTCCGTGCTGCCGCCGAGGTGGCGGTAGAGGCGCAGCAGAGCGCCGCGGATGGTCCGCCGGCCTTCTGCGTACAGACCGTCGGCGAGGATCGTGGACAGCAGCACAGCCGGAAGTTCCTCGCGGAAGTCATCGACGTAGATGTCTGGGCGCGAGGCGCGCAACCGCAGGATGAGCGCCACATCCGGCGCCTTTCCGGAGGCCAGCATCAGCGGATGGCAGACCTCATCCCACAGCTCGATAGCGATGGAGGGATCCATGTCGAGACTGACGCACCACTGGCGCCAGGTGCTTGCGGGGATGTGGCTCTCGGACTGGACGCGGGCCAGGCCGTCGGCTGTCGGATCGTAGTTCACACTCTACAGACGCGGTTGGGGCATGCGGTATCGGTGCAACAGATTGTGGAAAACCGGGTCGTCCAGGGGTGAGGTGGGCCCGGCGAAAAACAGGTGTCCTGAGCAGTTGCAGTCGGAGGCGCCGAACCTGGGAATGGCGAGCCGATACGTGCTGCCCACGTCGGCGGCCAGGTCGCACTCCTGCCGTCGCGACGAGCGTATCGGCAGGGGCACGACCTCGTCGGCAGCCTCGCGCAGATGATCGATATGCCAGTGGACGCGCTTGCGACGGCGGCGGTGGCGCTGCAGGCGGGCGTCGAGGCCGGCCATGGCGGAGCCGACGTAGATGTACCAGCCGGCGTCCAGGTCGAACTCGCCGAGGCGTCCGATCTGCAGCACTCGTGCGTCCGGCAAGCGCAGGAGGAAGAGATAGGCGCCGCGATCCTCGGCCTCGCGGCGCAGGTGATCCCACGGGATGCGCAGGAGGCGGGTCTCGTCGCGCAGCGAGAAGTCACGGTTCCAGCCGATGGCGACGGGAAGGATGCGCACATCGGGACGCACGTCGAGGAAGGTGCGGCTGAAGGCGAGGTCCGTGTGGTAGTCGGGAAGGAACCAGCGGGGCCGGAGAGAATGCACGACGAAGAGTACGACGGGCCGTGCGGCGTTCGCCTGACGTAGATGGGCCAACTCCTCCAGGTGGCGGCGGCCGCGCTCGGTGACGGCATCGGGGAACATGGCGGTGCCGTTGCCGAAGAGAGTGCACGATTTCACTTCGAGCCACAGTCGCTGACGGCCGCGTTCGAGGAGGAAATCGAACCGGCTGCGGCCGACGGTGATCTCGGCACCGGCGATGCGCCAGCCGCGCAGAACACGTCCCGCCTCGATCAGGTGGCGGGCGACGTCGTTCGTGCGGTGCGTGTCCAGGAGGATGGGTTCGCCGTCGCGTTCGAGGCCGACGCAGGTCCATTCGGTGCGCCGCGTGGCACTGGCGACGGCACGAGTGACGGTGAGCTCCGTGTCGGGGAAGAGCATCTCGTCCATGCGCCCCGGGTTCGGCAGGAAGGCTTCGATGATCTCGCCTGAGCGGAGCCGGGCGTGCACGAGAAAGCGGTTCGGGCGAGCGATGAAACGGGCGCGCCGCAGTCGAGTCCTGCCAAGCGGTCGGAAGCGCCCGGGAGCGGGCTCAGGCAAACCGGATGGAGAACAGGTCAGCGTCTTCCAGGACGATGCGCAGGCGTACGACGCAGCCCTGCAAGCTGGACACGTCCGTGCCATCCTGCCAGCGCGCGGCGTTCTCGATCTGGTCACCGAACAAGATCTGTGACTTGTCGAGGGTGAACCCCGAGATCGGTGTGCCGTCACCCTGCTGTATCTCGACGCGCAAGGAACCCGCAGCGGATGTCGCATAGTTGAGCAGCAGGCGGCCGCCATCGAAGGTGAAGGGTTTGGTCAGCGCCTCGCCATGCTGTTCGGCGAACAGAGAAGCGAAGCCCCAGGGGCGCACGGTGACTCGGCGCAGACGATTGTCGTTCCAGCCGTAGTGCTCGGCAATGTACATCGACCATTCGCCTTCGCCGGTATCGATGACACCCACGGCGGGCGTCTGGCTGCGGTGGGTCCAGTTGCGCTGCTCTCGACCGGGTCGCAGCCAGGCATGACGGAAGGTCCGATCCCAGTGAAGGCCATCGCGACTGCTCATGAAAACCGCATCCGACAAGCCCTCTTGGGGGTAGTCCATGTCTTCGATGTCCAGCGTGCGCTCCGGCAGAAAACGCATGGGGAAGGACAGCAGGATGTGCTCGGCGCCGGGGCAGGGAATGGTGGCATTGGTGTAGAACTGCTCCA
>JAYZCA010000133.1:0-3430 GCA_036339235.1 Candidatus Latescibacterota bacterium
GAGAACCGGCGGCAGCATGTCAAGATTCGTCTTATCGCCTCGGAAAACTACGTTTCTACCGATGTTCTCGAAGCGACGGGTTCGGTCCTGACCAACAAGTACTCCGAGGGATACACCGGCCGGCGGTACTACGAGGGTCAGCAGCAGATCGACAAAATCGAGACGCTGGCCATCGAGCGGGCGAAGTTTCTGTTCGGCGCCGAGCACGTCAACGTGCAACCTTACTCCGGCTCGCCGGCGAACCAGGCCGTCTACGTGGCGCTGGCCAAACCCGGGGACCGTGTCATGGGCATGTCCCTGGCCGGCGGCGGGCACCTCACGCACGGCGCCAACGTCAGTATCTCGGGTCTGCACTACGACGCGGTCCAGTACGGTGTTGACCCGGATTCCGGATTTCTCGACTACGACGCCATCGAGAAGCTCGCAGATGAGGTGCGACCGAAACTGCTGTGGTGTGGTACGACGGCCTATCCCCGGATCCTGGATTTCGAGCGCTTTGCCGCCATCGGTCGCAAGGTGGGCGCCGTCGTCGTTGCCGACATGGCCCACATCGCCGGGCTCGCCGCCGCCGGCGTTCATCCCAACCCCGTGCCGCATGTCGATGTCGTCACCTCGACGACACACAAGACGCTGCGCGGTCCTCGCGGCGGCATGATCCTCTGCCGTCAGCAGTACGCCGACGCCATCGACAAGGCTGTGTTCCCAGGCCTGCAGGGGGGGCCGCACAACCATACGACGGCCGCACTGGCAGTGGCCCTGAAGGAAGCCGCCACAGACGAGTTCAAGGTCTATGCGCAGGCCATCGTCGACAACGCCCGTGTGTTGGGAGAGGAACTGGCGGCGTACGGATTCAAGCTGGCATCCGGCGGGACAGACAACCACCTGTTGCTCGTGGACGCTACCGCTCGCGGCGTCGTCGGTCACAACATGGCCAAATCCCTCGACGCGGCGGGCATCGTCTGCAACTACAACCTAGTTCCGGGGGATACGCGCCCCGCCATGCGTCCCAGTGGCATCCGCATGGGTACCGCAGCGGTGACGAGTCGCGGCTTTGGCGCGGAGGAAATGAAACAACTGGCAGCGTGGATTGACCGTGTCGCGACAACACGGGCAGACGAGAATTCTGACAAGGCAACAAGGGTGCAGGCAAACCGAGAGATCGCCGCCGAGGTAAGAGCCCTGTGCGATCGCTTTCCGGCGCCGGGGCTGGCGCCGGTATAGTTCCGGGGGCAGTGCTACTTGTCGAAGATCTCCATGCCCAGGTGCAGGAATACCCAAGTCACTGCGAGGAGCACGACGAAGGGGACGAGGTGCTTTTCAGATGTCTTCTCGGCAGGCCTCCCAAGGGAGTAGATGGCTGACATTTTTGCCTTGGAGTGTCGCAAGCGGCACCGTAACAGGGGTTTGACCATTCCAATATGTCGGGAACTATAAGAATTCCAACACCTTTCCTCTGAGCCACCTCACGTTAGGACATGCAAAGTGAAGATCACGAAGATCACCTTGCACCTCGTCAACGTCCCCGAGACCCACTGGTGGTGGTCGGACGATGAACACGGCCAACCCGGCCATCAGTGCGACGAACACTTCGTCGCCGAAGTCGAAACCGACGACGGCTTCACCGGTCTGACGCAGATCGAGAGGATGACGGCACACACCGTCGTGGAGGAGACGGTGCGCGGCTGGCTGGGCACCGACGTGCTCCGCGTGAACCTGGCGCAGAGGCCCTCGGCTCTGTGCAAGTCCTTCGAGCAAGCCGTACTCGATCTGCGCGGACAGGCCCTCGGCGTGCCGGTGTGGCAACTACTTGGCGGACGGCTCCGCGACCGCGTGCCGATCACGATGTGTACCGGCTACAAGACGCCGGAGCACACGGGCGAGCAGGCGGCGGTGGGATGGGAACAGGGTTTCCGCTGGTACAAGATGAAGTGCTGCACCGGCCGCGACGTGACCCCCGAAGATCGTCTGCGGCACATCGAGAACCGCGTGCGCGCCATTCACGAGGCGGCGCCAGGCATGGGGATCCGTCCCGACATCCGCTGGCGCCTCGAAGAGGTATGGGTGGCGCAGGAGCTGGCGCATCGTCTGGACGGTCTGCCGATGGAGTCCTTCGAGAGCCCTATCACCAAGGGGGCGTACGCAGGTTCGTACAGCGAGTGGCGGCGCTTGCGCCAGACGATCCGCGTGCCCATCGGCGACCACGCCAGCGACCCGGAAGATCTGCTGCGCCGGGTGCAGGCCGAGGCGCTGGACTATGCGATCATCGGCTCCGACAGCCACCTGGTCGACGTACAGAGGTCCCAATTCGTACACGCTCTCGGCCTGGGTGGCTGGTCGCAGTGCGTGCAGTATGGCCCCGGCGCCGCCATGGGCCTGCACGTGGCCGCCTGCATGCCGCACCTGAGCCAGCCCTACGACATGGTGGGTCCCATGGCCTGGGAGCACGACCTGACGAATGAACCTTTCGAGTTTGAGGGTGGAGCGCTGCTGGTCCCCGTCCGTCCCGGTCTGGGGTTTACTCTCGACCACGATGCCGTGAACCGATACCTCATCAACCGCTACATTCTCGAAGCGGAGTAAGCGATTCCATGGACAACATCTACGAACGCTTCGGCGTTCGTCCCATCATCAATGCCTCCGGCCCGGCGACACGGCTCAGCGGTGCGATCATGGCGCCGGAGGTGGCCGACGCGATGCGCGAGGCTTCGCAGTGGTGTGTCGATATCGACCAGCTGCAGGGGGCGGCCTGTGCGATCATCGCCCGGCACACCGGCGCGGAAGCGGGTTACGTCACCAGCGGCGCGGCCGCGGGCCTGCTGTTGTCGACGGCGGCGTGTGTCACCGGCCTCGATCCCACGAAGATGAATCGCCTGCCCGACACGAAGGGCATGAGGAATCGTGTCGTGATGGCGCGCAGTCATCGCAACTTCTATGACCACGCCGTCCGCTCCGTCGGCATCGAACTGGTCGAGGTGGGTATTGCCGACCGCTATTCGGGTGCCGGCGTGCGCGATGCCGAGCCCTGGGAGTATGCCGCCGCCATCGACGACAACACGGCGGCCATCTTCTATGTCGCCTATGCACACACGCAGCCCGACCTGGTCTCCGTCGTCGAGGTAGCGCACGCCGCCGGAGTGCCCGTCATCGTCGATGCGGCGGGGCAGCTGCCGCCGGCGAGCAACCTGACCCGGTTTATCGCCGAGGGTGCGGACCTTGTCTGCTTCTCTGGCGGCAAGACAATCAACGGCCCCCAGGCCAGCGGCATTCTGGCCGGACGTAAGGACCTGATCGAAGCGGCAGCATTGCAGCACCTGGACCTCGACATCCTGTGGGACCAGTGGAATCCGCCGGAGGCTCTGATCGACAAGAGTCGGCTGCCGGGCGCACCGCACCATGGGATCGGCCGGCCCTGCAAAGTTGGCAAGGAAGA
>JAYZCA010000134.1:0-10213 GCA_036339235.1 Candidatus Latescibacterota bacterium
ATGCACCTTGGCTCAGGCGCGAAGATCCTGCAGGCCCTGCAGGCAGGCTGTGTCGATTGCTTCAACCTGGGCTCCGGCCCGGTAGCCATGCCCGATCTGGCGCATATCGCCGCTGCCGCCGCCATGCCCTGCTGGCACGGGTCGGGAAACGACCTGGGTATCATCGACACGTCCTACATCCACGCCGCGGCGCTGGCGCCGAACTGTACCATGGCCTCCGACTTCGTCGGCAGCTGGAC
Source organism: Candidatus Latescibacterota bacterium (assembly GCA_036339235.1). Classification (GTDB taxonomy): domain Bacteria; phylum Latescibacterota; class UBA2968; order UBA8231; family UBA8231; genus UBA8231. Next base: position 240 of record JAYZCA010000134.1, read on the forward strand.
ACGAGAGGACGACCTCATCCTCGAGCCCATCGAATTCGTCGACGGCCAGGTAGCCACGCCGCAGAAACCCGGACTGGGATGCGACCTGGACCTCGCCGCCCTGCAGAGATACACCCAGGCCCACGAAGAGATCCACGAATGATTCAGCCATCCAAGGCCAACAATCAAGATCTGGAGTTTCCGGGAGCAGTACCCCCGGAAACTCTTAAATCACCGCCTGCGGTGATCGCACACAGAGGCGCATCCGGCACTCACCCGGAGAACACGGAGGCGGCTTTCGCCGAGGCGATCCGTCTTGGGGTGGAGAGCATCGAACTCGACGTGCATCGCAGCGCCGACGGCGGGCTCATCATCGTCCACGACGGCACCGTAGACCGCACCAGCGACGGCAACGGACGTGTCAGCGAACTTGCGACGGCGCAGATCCGGGCCCTGGACGCGGGCAGCTGGTTCGATCCCAGCTTCGCCGGGCAACGCTTTCTCCTCCTCGACGAGGCCCTGGTGCTGATCCCGGATTCCGTACGCCTCAACGTTCACGTGAAGGCCTACGACGACGATCGGCAGCAGGTAGCTCCGGGGGTCGTCGACGTGTTGGTGGCGCACAACCGGCTGGGCAACGCCTTCATGGCGTCCGACGAGCCGACACTGGCCTGCGCTCGGGAGCGTGAGCCGTCGCTGCAGATCTGCAACCTCTCGGTCCACCCCATCGAGGACTACGTGGCACGGAGTGCGCGCATCGACTGCCGCATCCTGCAGCCCGGGCACGGTGTGACGACGAGGGAGCTCGTCGTCGATGCCCACGCTCACGGTATGGAGGTGAATCCTTTTTTCGCCGACGAGGAAGAGGAGATGCGCCGCCTCATAGACTGTTGTGTCGATGGCATCCTTACCAATCAGCCGCAACGACTGCAGCGAGTGCGCCCCCAGGCATGATCAGAATCCCGACAACGTCACGACGAGCGTCGGCCTGGCTGGTCGCAGTGGCGCTGGCCGGCCTGCTCTGCTCGTGCAAGAGCGACGACGACGGTGGCGAGGACAATGTCATCGGCCCCGAATCACAGAACGTGACGTCCCTCGACGACGCAGTGTTGGCTGAGATGAGCGCCGCCATCGAGCAGGCCATCGGCCTGCTCTTCGTCGGCGGAGACACGGTGGCCGGGGGCGGGGGCGGCCAGACGTCGTCGAAGGCAACATCTTTCGCTTCGAGGAGTAATCTCCGGATGGTCTCTTCTTCGTGGACGGCGAGTTGACGATGGACCTGTTGGCATCGCCCATCACGGTGAAGGGGGACCTGGCGTTCCGCGACGGAGAACGGGAAGGGCCCATCGTTGTCGACGTGACGATCGATCTGTCGACGAGCCCGGTGTCCTACGGCGGCACGATCACCGTCGACGGGGAGGCGATCGACGTCGCCTCCCTCGAGTAGGTATGGGACCGCCCGGCGCTGTGCCGCTGTCGCGTTGGCGGGACGCCCTCTCACGACAAGAGGGGGAGCTCTGGCTACGGCTGGAGTCGCTGTATGGAGACCAGGCTTCCGCCTGGCGTCGGCGACTGCTCGAGGCTCTCGACGGCTTCGCACAGGCCTATCCGGAGGAAGGCGAGTCACGGCCTGTGGTGATCTCCCGCTGTCCGGGGCAGATGAATATCGTCGGTATGCACATCGACTACGGCGGCATGCCGAGCCTGCGCCTAGCGGTTCGCGGATGCGATACGGTGACCATCGCCGCGGCGCGTGATGACGACACGGCCCGCTTCCGCAGTCTCTACTGGGACGAGGAGGTTGGCGAGCGCATATTCGAGCCGGTCGACTTCCGCTTGTCGGATCTGGCACCGCCGGAGCCGATCGCCTCACGGCAGGCACTGCTCGATTATGCCGGACACGTCTGCGCCGAGCGCGAGCGGTCTACCGGGACTGGCTTCGACGACAGCTGGGGCATTCTGCCGCAAGGGGGCCTCGTCTACCTGGCCAGCTGGCTGCAACTGGCCGGCCACTCACCCTGCGGCATCGACGCCGTCATCGTCAGCAACGTGTCGCCGAGCGGTGGCATGTCCTCCTCGTCCGCTCTCGTCATCTCCACCGCCTGGGCCTACCTGGGGCTGCATGGCGTCGTGCCCGGCGTCGACATGAGCTGGGCGGACGCCATCGACGGAATCGGCACCTCCGAATGGATCCGCGGCACGCGTGGCGGCACCGCCGACCACGGCGGCATGGTGCTGGGTAAGACAGGACAGCTCGTCAGCGTGGGCGTGCTCCCGGCGCTCGAGCGCGGTTCCGCGCCCCTGCCAGCGGAGTACGTCGCCGTGATCCTGGACAGCGGTGTGCCTCGCGTCTACGACGAGGCCGGCAAGGAGGAGACCGTGCTGGCCTATCCACTGGGAACCTGGTTCGTGCGTGACGTTCTGCTGCCGGCGAAAGTGGGGGCCCCGGGGTGGGAGAGCCTGGTGCCCGATTTCCGCCAGCGCATCGACCTGATTCGCGACATCACTCCCGAGGGGCTCGGCATCACGACGCCGCAGCTGTGCGAGCTGCTGGCTGCTGTCCCGGCGTCGACGACACTGGCTGAAATGGAGAGCCGGGCAGGGGCTGCTGGCGTAACTGCGGAATATGCCGCCATGTGCACACGCGACATTGGCGACAAATTTCCCCGCATCACGCCCGACTTCCCGGTGCGGCTGCGCCGGCGGTTCACTTTCGGGCTGGCCGAACAGGATCGTGTGGCGGCGGTGGTTGATTTCCTTGCCGCTGGCGATGTTTCGACCGCCTTCGAGCTGGTGCGGATCTCACATGCCGGCGACTACGACACAGAGGTCACTGAGGGCGAGTTGGGTACCCTCGCAGGTCTGCCCGACGACGACCCCCGTGCCCGACTTGCCTTCGTTTCCGGGGGGTACGGCCGCATGACGGATGACTACGACCGGGTGGTGACCACGCTCAACAGGTTCCTGCTCACGCATGGAGCCGATGCCGGCGCCATTCAGCGCCTCGGCGCCGGTTGGGGGGGGAATGTGGGCGGTCTGATCTCGCGTCGTTTCCTGCAGGGAGAAGAGCGGGCAGCGCTGGAGCGCGTCGTGAGCGAGGAGCTTGGACTGCCGCCGCTCGATCTGGAGCGCAGCGTCGCAACTCCGGGCGAGGGTGCCGCGCTCCTGCCGGGGCCGGCATGAGCGCCGACAGCAGCCAGCAGGCTCTGCTCGCCGACGTCTGCGTCCTCGATTTCACCCGTGTCCTGGCGGGACCTTTCGCGACGATGGTGTTGGCCGACCTCGGTGCCGAGGTCATCAAGGTCGAACTGCCCGGCAGTGGCGACGAGTCGCGGGGTTTTGGTCCCTTCGTGGGCGGCGACGCGGGGCAAGTCACCGCGAGCGCCTACTTCCTCAGCGTCAACCGGGGCAAGAAGTCGGTGACGATCGATCTGCACATCGAATCCGGACGGCAGCTCGCCCTCGAGCTGGCCAGTCGCTGTGACGTGCTCGTGGAGAACTTTCGCCCGGGCAGCATGGCTCGCTTCGGACTGGACTACGACACCGTCAAGGCGCGCAATGAGCGCCTTGTCTACGCGTCGATTTCCGGCTTCGGCCAGAGCGGCCCGTACTCGCATCGACCCGCCTACGATGTCATCGTGCAGGCCATGAGTGGCCTGGCGTCGATCACCGGGCTTCCGGGGCAACCGCCGGTGCGCGTGGGAGCATCGACCTCGGACCTGAGTGCCGCCTTGTACTGTGTCATCGGTGTATTGGCGGCACTGACAAGAGCGCGGTCCACGGGGCAGGGTCAGCATGTGGACGTGTCGATGCTGGACTGTCAGATCTCCCTGCTCGAGAACGCCATCGCCCGCAACGACGTCACCGGCGAGCCGCCCCAGCCTCTGGGCTCGCGACATCCGACGATCACGCCCTTCCAGTTCTTCGCCGCTGCCGACGGCTACATCGTCGTCGCCGCCGGCAACGACCGGCTGTTCAGGCGACTGTGTGAGGTCCTCGGCCTCGGCCAACTGGCCGGGGATGAACGTTTCGTCGACAACGCCGCGCGCACCGAGCATTACGCCGAACTCGAGGCCGAACTGGCCATCGTCTTCATTAGGCGCCGCGTCGACGACTGGCTCAGAGACCTGGAGGCGGCGGGAGTACCCTGCGGCCCGGTAAACGATGTGGCCCGCGTCGTCGACGACCCGCATGTGCAGCATCGTGGCCTGCTGCAGCGGCAACCTTTCGCCGGCGGGGACGTGGCTGTCCCCGGACCGCCGTTGAAGTTCTCGGCGACGGCATGCCGCGCCGTTTCCCGGGCACCGGAACTCGGGGAACACACCGATGATATCCTGAGCGGCTGGCTCGGCCTGGATGCGGCCCATCTTCAGCGCCTGCACACCGACGGTGTCATATGACCTGCCAGCCATTCTCTTCGACCAGGAGCGTGATCCGTTATGATTCCCCTCGTCAGCAGTCTCTGCTACGGCCCCCTCGGGATGTGTCAGCTGCCGCGTACCTGGTGGAAGGTTTCTCTCAATGCCTCCGGGCGACTGGCCGATGACTACCCGGAGGCAACGGGTGGTCTGGACAGCATGGTTCTCGATCGTCTCGGCCTCGACAAGGCGCGTGCCCTGGCGCATATCCACGAGCACAGATTAGACTACCTGACGTTCGAGGCCTGGGTCATCGAGCAGGTGGGGGCGCCCGCCGCCGATCTCCGAGACGAGTGGAACGGCTTCATCGCCGATCGTGTGCACAAACAGGAAAAGATCGACGACATCTACGGGACACTCGACTTCTCCCGCGATGCCGGTATCACCAGCGCCGTCATACTCAATCAACTGGAGGATTGGCACTTCTGGTACGAGCGGGATCTGACAGGCAATGAACTCGACTCGTGGCGGGGGCGGGTGGTTCCCCTCGTAAGCACCCTCGACTACGGTCCACTCGGGGTGTGCCAGCTGCCACGTACTTGGCACAAGGTGCTACTCAAGGCAGCGGGACTGTTGCATGCCGATTACCCGGGGCTGGGGGGAGGACTCGACAAGCGTGTTGTCGTCGATGTGCTGGGTTTGGATCGCGACGAAGTCAACGACCATCTCAACGCGGCGCGGCCATCCTACATGCGTTTCGAGACCTGGGTCCGCGAACGGATCGGCCATCGCGACGTCTCCGGCGCGATCGTGGAGTGGAACGAGTTCGTGCGCACACGTGAGCATGGCTCCGCCGAGAAGCGCGCCGACATCCACAACAACCTGGGACGGCCGGACGACGGCAGTCTGCCGACGTCGGCGACGGTCCTCAACCAGATTGAGGACTGGCACTTTGCCCACGGAGCGCTGCAAAGTGTGAGCTGACCTCCTACCGCCGGATTCCGATCCCTACCACGGAATTTCGACGCCGAGGTCATTGCCGACCTCGGTGAGCCGCTCCTTCTCCTGCCTGTCCATCTTGATACCCTCGGCGCGATACTCCGCTTCGAGCCGGTGCTCGATGGCACCGGGAAGTGTCGCTTCGGCGTAGCCGCGAAGCGGGATCAATTGCTCGCGTGCCAGACGCACCATGTCGTCCACGGCGCCGCGGAACATGTCCCCGGGAACGAACAGCGATGCGTCCACGAGCCAGATCATTGCCCCCAGGTGAGCGAAGGGGTAGGTCTCGGCTATCTGTCGCGCGCGCTCGGTCGCCTGCCCGACGAAAGCGCCCCCCAGCGCGGTACCAACTGCGGTGTAGCCCATGGATTTGAAGAAGGCCGCCGGAATCATCTCTTCCAGGGCCTCGAACTCCTCCCCCCGCTGATCGTCTGCCAGTATGCACGTCGCCACATCGAGGACGACGGGCGGCTCGTTGTCGCTCGGGAGTCCGAAGCACAGCGGCGGGTTGCCGTACTTGGCGGCGCGCTTGCCCTCGTTGGTGGGGTAATACTGGGGGCTGGCGCTCTGCACCGAGAAGCCGATCAGCCCCTCTGCCATCGCACGGCGCACGTAATGTCCGGCCGACCCGTAGTGGCCGATGCACTGGATGGCGCCTACCGCCGTCCCCTTCGCCTTGGCCTTTTCGATGCACTTTTCCGTGGCCAGCATCGTCGGCGCGTAACCCATGCTGCCGTCGCCGTCGATGTGAATGGAGGTGTCGGTTTCCGACAGGATCTCAATGTCGGGGTCGGGGTTGGCGCGCCGTTCGGCAATCACCCTCGCGTACCCACCGAGCATACGAGTGCCGTGGGAGCGTACGCCACGCAGGTCCGAGTCGACGAGGAGGCCGGCCAATTGCTCAGCGTGCGGTGTGTTCAGGCCTGCTGTTTGCAGACAGGTAAGGGCGAAGGATCGAAGGACTTCGGGATCGACGCGGACGAACTGTTCGGGGGGGCGGTTCATGGGTTCCTCATGGGAGCTATCAGGGCTGAAACGTCAGAGAACGTCCCGGCAGCGGATCGCCCAGATTCTCGACGGCGACCCCGTCGGCGATGATGGGGGTGCCGTTGACGACGACATGGTCGATCCCCGTGGGCAGCTGATGCGGATCTTCATACGTGGCAGTATCGGTGACTGTAGGCTCGTCAAACACGACGAGATCTGCGAACCAGCCCTCGCGTACCTGGCCGCGCTGGGCACAGCCGAAGCGCCGCGCCGGCCGATCGCTGAGCTTGGTGACAGCCTCCTCGAGGCTGAATAACCTGGCGTCACGCACGCAGGGACCAAGAAGCCTGGGTGCCGATCCGTACATCCGCGGGTGCACGCGGCCGTCGGGGAAGTAGATGCCGTCGGTGCCCATCATGTAACAATCGTGGGCGAGGAAGTCACCGATCATCGCATCGTCTCCGTGGTGGAACACGAGCAGAACCGCGAGGTTCTCCTCGATGAGCAAATCGCATAGAGCATCCTCCGGCGCCTTGTCCATTTCGGCGACATAGTCGGAGAGTAGTTTGCCGATGTGACGCTCGTTCTCGCGGCCCGGCAACCAGGCGATGTGCACGTTGTCGAGGTTCGTTCTCGACGTGACCAGACCGCGTGCGAACTCACGCCGCACGCGGGGGTCGCGCAGCTTCGCCAACACGCGCAGGGGACCATCCTCCCATACATCGTACGGCAGCAGAAAATTGAGCATCGTCGAACCCGGCAGGTACGGGTAGACGTCAAAGGAGAAGCTCACCTCTTTGCGCGCCGTGCCGTCGATATAGGTCAACAGCTCATCGATCTGCTGGTCGGTGGTACCCTTCAGATGAGAGATGTGCACGGGAACATTGGCTCGACGGCCTATTTCGACGGCTTCTTGCACGCCTTCCAGTGTTCCCTTCTTGTAGCGCACGTGGGTGACGTAGAGGCCGTCGGGGGACATGGGCGCGCAGGCTTCGACCATCTCGTCGGTCGTGGAGAAACACTGGGCGATGTAGTCGATACCGAATGACAGGCCCACCGCGCCCTGGGACATGCCACTTTCCACATCGGCGCGAATCTGTGACATCTGGAAATCATCCGGCACGCCCCGGCCCCAGCCCGCGGCCATGGCCTTGACGTTGGCGTACGGCAGGTGGGTGATCGCGTTCTGCGCCATACGCCGGTCCAGGCCAGCCATGTAGTCGGCGATAGAATGCCAGCCGTCGTACTCCTCGAAGAGAAGAGCGTTGAGGGACCGCATGTAATAAATCCACTCCGGCGCGGTAGCCTCGTCGACGGGAGCGTAGGAGATCCCGTCCGCCATGATCACTTCGGTGGTGAAACCCTGGGCGGTTTTGGGCACCAGGTGAGGGATCTTGCGCAGCCAGGCGTCGGAGTGGTTGTGCACGTCGACGAAACCAGGACCGACGATCTTTCTCGACGCATCGATCCGATGCAAAGCTTCGGCCTCAGACAGATCGTCGGCCACTGCGGTAATGCGGTCGCGTGTGATGCCCACGTCGGCACGCTTTCGGGGCGCGGCCGTACCGTCGATGACGGTGCCGCCACCGATCACGAGGTCGAACATTCCGTCTCCAATCCAAGAATCTCCACGTCGATGTCGTCGAACCACGCGCGCACCTGGGGGGTGCTGGCCTGCGAATCTGTGCCGTCAAGGTTTGAGGTTACGGTCGAAGCAGCGTAAGTTCTGCTCCGGCTGCTCGACCACGACGTGTTCGAGCCGCGCGATGGTTCATCGCCGTCGCAGATCCACTCTTGCCCAGGTGTGACGCCGCCGCGTGTTGGCACCAGACTCGACTCTGGTGGCTCATCGCTCCTTCTGCAACCTCCTGCAACCTTGCGTACGCGAACAAGCCGGCCACGTCCTCAAGCGGATACGAAGCCGGCCGATGTCATCGAGAGCGGCAGGAAGATACCGACGGCCCGGGTCGGCGGCAACCAGAATTCCGAGGGAAACAACCACCCATGAGCCGCAGCGAAACCTCACCGTCCAGCATCCAGATCGACGACGTTACCCTGCACCTTGGGCATCCGGTGTCCAACGACCATCAATGGGTGGGCCAGGCAGAATCCTTGCGCAGCCTGCTGGCCTGCTGGCTCGTCGTGGACGAACAGGACCTGCCGCTGGCGCCACGGCTCATCGGCCCCCCGGGTATCGGCAAGACGACGCTGGCTTCGGCGGCGGCGCTTCATCGCGGCCAGGATCTCTACATCTATCAGTGCACGAGCGACACGCGGCCCGAGGATCTTCTCGTCACGCCAGTCCTGTCCGAGTCGGGGAAGATCTCCTATCACGCCTCCGCGGTGGTGACGGCGATGGTTCGGGGCGGCGTGTGTGTTCTCGACGAGGGCAACCGCATGAGTGAGAAGAGCTGGGCGTCGCTGACGCCCCTGCTCGACCACCGGCGCTACGTCGAGTCCATCATCGCCGGCGTCACCATCCACGCCCACGCGGATTTTCGCTGTGTGGTGACGATGAACGATGACGAGTCGACTTACGAAGTGCCCGAGTACATCCTGTCGCGCCTGCAGCCGACGCTGGAACTCGGTTTTCCTGACCGCTCCGATGAGATGGAGATTCTCCGCTACCACCTGCCGTTTGCGCGCGAGGAGCTGTTGCGGCTTACCGTAGATTTTCTGCAGCGGGCGCACACCCTTGACCTGGAACATTCGCCGCGCGACGGCATTCACATCATTCGCTACGCCCTCAAGCGCCTGGCCCAGGCCGACGCCGATGCCGCCGGTGGCCGTCATCCGCTGTCGGAGGATGCAGCCTGGCATGAGGCGGTCCAACGAGTCCTCGGCGACGACGCGTCGGACCTCGATAGCATCGCCGCCGAGCGCCAGCAGGCTCTGAAGTCCTCCGCTGCCGGCACCGGCCTGAGCCTCGAGGATCTGTTCTTCGGCGATCAGCCACCTCGGGGACCACACCCTCCGGGCGAGGACCCCATGCCGCCTGGCGACGAGGCGTAGGCTCGTGAGCATCTGCGCCTGACGTGACCAATCCCGTCTTCGACCTTTCCGCGCGTGTCATCGTACTGCCCGTTGTCCACGGGTCCGCCTTCTTTGCCCGAGAGGTGCGCCGACGTCTGCGCCACGAGGCCGCCCGGGGCCTGGACTGTCTCGCCGTCGCCCTGCCGCCCTCCTTTGCCGCCGGGGTCGAGAGCGGCGTCGAGCGGCTGCCTCGCGTCAGCGTCGTCATCCAGGACGAGGGGGATCCCCTCACCGATGATGGACGTGGAGGCTGCAGCTACGTTCCCGTCGATCCTTGTCAGCCGATGATCGAGGCTCTCCGCGTGGCCCGGTCCACCGGGGTCGCACGGGCCTGGGTCGATCTGGAGGTGGCTGCGTGGGACCCGCCGGTGGACTTGATCCTGCCGGACTCTTATCCGCTGCCGGAGACCGGACTTGAGGCGTTTGCCGCCGCTTGCCTGCCCGTGCTGCCGTCCCCGGAACCGTGAGGCCAGCGCGATGAACGCATTCGTCACATGGCTCATCAGCTGCACCTGCTCGAACTCGACCACCGGCGTGTCATCTTTGTCTGCGCCCTCGCCGACTGGCCCTGGGTGCGCCAGGCCTATCACAGCCGGTCCCTTTACCCGCAGCCCTTCG
>JAYZCA010000135.1:0-12923 GCA_036339235.1 Candidatus Latescibacterota bacterium
GGAATGCGAAGGATTCCTTGCCGCGCAGCCGCATGATATCCAGTTCGGGATAGATCTCGTCACACTCACGCGAGATGAGGGCCAACCGCCGGTCGAAGGGCGCCTCGGCATGAACGTCGGAGATCTTGGCCTCCGCCTTCAGCTCGCCGGCGCGCCGTTCGATGTGTGCCTCGTACTCCTCGATCACGGGGTCCAGGTCAGCGTCGCCAAGAGCCTGGCGCACGACGAGGAAACCCTCCTCCTCAAAACGATCTATCTGTTCTGCGGTCAATTTCATCGCCTTGCTTCGCTTTCGTCTCTACGTGGATAGTTCAAAATAGAGCATCCACAGAGTTCGCGCCGCACAATCTTGAGTTCGCGCAGAGTCCGCGTAGCGAACTCGAACCGGCGGCGTTGAATCACCGACAAGCTCAGAATCATCGAATACGCCGCACACTCGACTTGGCGGCGACGAATCACCGACTAGCTGAGAATCGCCGATCGCGCCGTCACCTTGCGCCCCGCGAGGGGGCCCCGTTATTTGCCCGCCGTGACCATCCGTCTCGGCATCGTCGGTTGCGGCTCATTCTCCCGCAGCTTCATCCCCCTGTTCAACGCCCATCCCCTGGTGAACGGTGTGGTGCTATGCGACGTCGACGCCGACAAGCTCGCCGCGGCGGCGCAGACCCACGATATCACCGACACCGCCGCTTCTCTCGACGATCTTTGCGCCGATGCCTCTGTCGACGCCGTCGCCCTCTTCACCCAGAACTGGCTGCACGCGCCGCAGGCTGCCGCCGCGCTGCGCGCCGGCAAGCACGTCTACAGTGCCGTGCCTACGGGGATCACACAGCCGGAAATCGGTGATCTCGTGGGCGCCGTGGAGACTTCGGGACATGTCTACATGCTCGGTGAAACCAGCTACTACTATCCGGCCGTCCTCTACTGCCGAAACCGCTTCCGCAACGGCGACTTCGGGCGTGTCGTCTACGGCGAAGCCGAGTACATCCACGACTTCGATCACGGACTCTACGACGTCATGAAGTGGCGTGGCGGTGAGCGCTGGCGGGAGACCGCCGGTGGACCTCCCATGCACTACCCCACCCACTCGACGAGCCAGATCCTCTCCGTCACCGGCGCCCGCATGACGCATGTCTCCTGCCAGGGTTTCGTCGACGATCACGAGGACGGTCTTTTCGGCGCGGGCGCCAACCGCTGGGACAACCCCTTCAGCAATCAGACAGCCCTGTTCCGCCTCTCTGACGGCTCTTCGTGCCGCATCAACGAGATGCGCCGCGTCGGCCACCCCGGCGCCGTGCGCATGTCGCTCTTCGGCACGCAGGGCAGTTTCGAGCAGCACGTCGCCGGGACCCGCTGGTTGACCCGTGACCGGGAGTCCACCGCGGTCGACGAGCAACTCGCCTGTACCGGAGTCCCGGCGCTGCCGGCATCCGACAATCCCATGCGGGCCGTCACCGCCCACGACGGCACCCATGAGGGAATGTCCATCCTGCATCCGGTACAGCGCCTGCCGCGCCAGTTCCTCGACATTCCCAGCGGTCACTCTGGGTCGCACCAGTTCCTCGTCGACGACTTCGTGCGCGCCGCCGTCGACGGGTCGATGCCGCCGAACAATGCCTGGGACGCCGCGCGCTACGCCCTGCCCGGGATCGTCGCCCATGAGTCCGCCCTGCGCGACGGCGAGCTGCTCGAAATTCCCGACCTTGGGGACACGCCGTCCAAACCGATCGAATACTGCGAACCTCCCGCATGAACGACAGTGACAACCGCACCCGAGCTCTGCCCGGACGCCTCACCCTCACCGTGGGACCGGGGGCGAACCTGGAGGGCACGGACGACCGCGTGCTGCAGGCAGGCGCCGACTACCTGGCACGCCTTGGCGGCGGCATCCTGCAGATCAGCCCCGGCACCTATCAGATGCGCAATGCCCTCTATCTGCACGCCAACCTGACCATACGCGGCTCCGGTCCGGATACTGTGCTGCGCAAGACGGCTGGCGCTTCGACGCCGCTGACGCGCGAGACGGACTGGTACGAGTTCGGCATCAACGTCGAGGACACGTCGCTGTTCCAGCCGGGTTGTGGCATCATGCTGCGCAGCTATTCGGAGTCGGGGGCGCTACAGGACGTAGTCCGTGACACGGTGGTTGGCGTCAACGGCCACGATATAACCTTGAGCCGACGGCCAGAGAAGAATTTCTGGCCAGGCGCTTGTGACACAGTGCCGACGGCGGCGACCCTGTTCCCGATCCTTACCGCTGCCGAGGGCGTCTGTGATGTCGTCATCGAGGACCTGGTCCTCGACGGCAACCGCGAGCACAACGAGGAGATCAACGGCAACTACGCCGGCGCCGTCTTCCTGCAGCAGTGCCACCGCTTCACCTTCCGTCGTGTCACCGCCCGCCATTACAATGGCGATGGCTTCAGTTTCCAGATCTGCGACGACGTTCATTTCGAAGAGTGCCAGTCACTGGACAACGCCAACCTGGGCTTCCATCCCGGATCCGGCTCGCAACGGCCCGTCTTCCAGCGCTGCACGGCCCGTGGCAACTCTCAGGGCGTCTTCTTCTGCTGGGGTGTCACCCACGGACGCGTCGAGGAGGTTGACTGTTCGGACAATCGAGACTTCGGCATCTCCATCGGTCACCGCGACACCGACAACCGCATCCACAACACGCGCTTCGCAGGCAACCACCGGGTGGGCCTGCTGTTCCGAAAATCGGAGAATGACTTTCGCGGCGCCCATCGCAACCGAGTCGAAAACTGCCACTTCGTCGACAACGGCTTTGCTGAGGATGGCGTCGGTATCGACTTCCAGGGGGCGGCGCACGATGTCGAGATTCGCGACTGCCGCTTCGAAGACTCGGGACAGGCGCGACAGCGTATCGGCATCCGCCTGTCTGCAGAAGCGCACGGCACACGACTGGCGGGGAACACCTTCGGCGGTCTGGAGCGGGACGTCGTCCACCCCGACGATACCTTGTCACCGTGAGATTCCTTGCCGTCGATTTCGGCACGACGAGCACGAAGTCCGCCCTCGTCGACCTGACCACGGGCGTCTTCTCTCACCTGCGCCGGCTCCCGGCGCTGCCGACGGTGGCCCCCGTGGGGGGGCATCACGAGGTCAGCCTCGAAGCGATCCGTCAGCGCTTCGACACGATCTGCGCCAATACTTGGAAAGCGGCTCCATTCGACGGCATCGTCCTGTGCAGCGAGATGCACGGTTTCGCTATCCTCCACGCCTCCACGGGCACGCCGCTGACGCAGTACGTGTCGTGGCTCGACGCGCGCGCCCTCGAAGTGTTGGACGGCGAGAGCACCGTCGATGCCGTGGCCCAACGCCTCGGCGACGCTGCTTTCCGAAAGATCACCGGCATGCGCCCGCGGCCGGGTTTTCCACTGCTGAACCTGATCCATTGCGCCCGAACCCTAGACCTGCCCGAGGAGATCGTCATCGTGTCGCTGCCGGGATGGCTGGCGGCTCAAGACGCCCTTCCGGCGCCCGAACACCCGACGATTCTTGCCGGCATGGCGCTCTTCGATGTCGTCGCCGGGGAAAACTCGGGGGTAATGCTCGATGTCGTGCGTGACCTGGGAAAGGTTGACGTCCGCATCGGTGACCCTGCGGCGGACGATACCGTCGCCGGATACTGGCACAGTCCGGACGACCCCGTGCCGATTTACGCCGGTGTCGGTGACCACCAGTGCTCGGTCCTCGGTGCCGGTGTCTCCGCACCGGGTGTGGCCTCGGTAAACCTGGGTACCGGCAGCCAGGTGGGCCTCGTGGACGGGCCTCTCGATGACGAGGTCGTCGAACACCGCCCCTTCTTCGACGGCCGTCACCTGTCGGCCGTGACCCATATCCCGGCAGGACGGGCCCTAGACGAATTCGTCGGCTTCCTGCAGCAGGCGGCGGCCTTCGGTCGCGACACTAACGACGTGGCGCCGGACATGTGGCAGGCGCTGGCACGAATCACGCCGGAGGATGTCTCCAAAGCCGGACTCGACGTGGACCTGGCCGTCTTCGACGGCGCTCGCGGCTGGTCGGGCGGCGGCAGGATCACCCGGATCGTCGAGGGCAGGCTGACACCGCTCAACTACCTGGCGTCGGTGCTTGGCGCATTCGGACGCCAGTACGGCCAGGTCCTCGACCAGTTGGACCCTGACCGGTCCATCAAGCGTGTCGCCCTGAGCGGTGGCATCGCCCGCAACCTCCCCCACCTGGCGGCGATCGTCGCCGCCGGCAGTGGCCGGCAGGTGGAAGGTGCGGTCGAGTTGGACGAATCCCTTCTCGGACTGCGGGCGCTGGCGCTGCGGTGCGCGGGACGCGTGAACACCGTAGCCGCCGGGCAGGCCCGCTTCGACCGCCAGAGCCAGCTAGAGGAATCGATATGACAACAGGCAGACTTGCAGGCCGTGCAGCCCTGATCAGCGGCGGCGCCGGGGCCATGGGTTCCACCACGGCGAGGCTCTTTGGCGCCGAAGGCGCCGCTGTGTGCGTTGCCGATCTGCATCTGGAAAAAGCCGAAGCGGTTGCCGAACAGATTCGTGAGGCGGGTAGCCAGGCCCTGGCGGTGCGCCTCGACGTGCGCAACGCCGCCCAGTGGAACGGCGCCGTCGCCGATGCGGAGCGCGTTTTCGGTCACCTCGACACCCTGTGCAGCTTCGCCGGCGCCAACCACCGGGTCTCTTTCGACATGCAGACCGAGGAGATGTGGCGCCGCATCCTCGACATCAATCTCACTGGCTGCTTCCTGGGCACGAAGGTGATGATCCCCGCCCTGCGCCGCGCCGGCGGTGGCGTCATCCTCCACGTCGGATCCCTCGGTGCTCTTCGACAGGGCGCCGGCAGTCCAGCCTATGGTGTATCAAAAGCGGGGCTCGTAGCGCTCACCCGCTCCACCGCCGCCAGCTACGCCGCCGACAACATCCGCTGTGTCCTCGTCAACCCGGGACACGTGGACACGCCCTTCATCCGCGGCAATGAGCCGCACAGCCCCAACGACGAATCCACCAGTATCGACAATCCCGACAACTACGAACGCCGCGTGAAGGCCACGCCCCTTGGGCGGATGACGATGCCCGACGATGTAGCCCGCACATTCCTCTTCGCCGCCTCCGATGAGGCGTCGATGATCACCGGCTCGTGGATCGACGTCGATGGCGGCGCCGGTATCTAGTACAGACCTGCCACGAGCGTCAGGCGTCTACGTGTTTCTCGAAGAGGTAGGCGCCCATGGCGGCGAACAGCACTCCCATGCCGGCCAGAAACAGGTAGGCCTGATGGGCCTCGGCGACCGCCGCTCCACCGCGAAGCGCTTCGCCCACTGTATCCGCCAACCGCCCGGTCAGCCAGAACCCTCCGAGGAATACGCTCACCGTGACCAGCCCCTTGAATCGAGGCACGAGCATCCTGAAGCTGGCAGCCGCCAGCGCCAACCCCAGCAGGAGCGCCGTCATCGACCCGAACAGCCCGCCGATCATGGACCAGACATCTCCAGCCTCGATGTTGATATGCTCGAGGCCTGGCGACCGGATGCTCTCCCCCAGGGCCGCTATTGTCTGGTCGAGGATCATGTGCAGACCTAGCGTGTTGAGGACGAACACGCCGAGCGCCAGAGTACTCACCGCCGCCAGTTTCGCCAGGGGCAGCATCGAATGGGGCACAGGCAGAGCCAGCCACTGGTGCTGGGTGTTACCCGACCACTCCTGCGAGATCGAATGCATCAGCAGACCGGCAAGTACCGGCGGACTCAGGTATGGGAGCATGAGCAGCGACATGGTCGCATGCATGCCCCCGTCACTGGCATCACTGACAACGACGAGGACGATCGCACCGGTGGCCACAAGCATCACCGCACTCACCAGTCGGTTACCTTTCAGTTCCTTCAGATACAACGCCATGAACGGGTTCACAGCACCACCTCCTCGAAGATGTCGGACAGCGACCCGCCCTTCTCTTGGCGCAGGTCGTCGACCCGGCCACTGATGGCGACCTCGCCATCGTGCAGGTAGACGACGTTTTCCACCAGCTCTTCCACCTCGTCGACCATGTGGGTCGATATAAGAATCGACTGCGAGTCCACCCGGTACTCTCGTATCAGGACCTCCAGGATCCGCTTCCGCGAGGGCGGATCGATGCCGTTGAAGGGTTCGTCCATCACCACCAGACGGCTGGGCCAGGAAAACGCCGCGACGATCTTCAGGCGCGCCCGCTGGCCCTGCGACAGTTCAGCGATTCTGTCTCCCGGGGTCAGCCTCATGAAGTCGAGCAGCTCTCGCGACTTGGTGACATTCCAGCCGGCGAAGAACCTAGATAGAAATTCCAGCTGCTCCTCCACCGACATCCACGGATAGAACGAATCGGTCTCGGGCAGGTACGCCGTCCGGGCCCGTGTCTCGGAGCCCACAGCGACACCGTCGATACGTACGGTCCCGTCGCTGGCGTGCGTAACGCCGGCGATGATACGGAACAGCGTGCTCTTGCCACTGCCGTTCTCGCCGAGCACACCGGTGACACACCCAGGCTCGAAGCTCAGACTGACACCGCGCAGTGCGGCGGTGCCGCGGTAACGCTTCCATAGATTGTCGATCTCGACTCTCATCTCGCCTTAACCTCCTTGTCGATCCGTTCGAGCAGCACCTGCAGTTGCGACGACGTCAGTCCTAAATCGAGGATCTGCTCGGAGAACTGCTGGCGCGCTGCGTCCGCGAGGCGACGCCGCTCGTCGTCGATCCTCCCGGGTTCGCTGGTAACGAAGGATCCCTCCCCCCGCCGCGTTTCGATAAAACCCTCCCGCTCCAACTCCTGGTAGGCACGGGCCATCGTGTTTGGATTCACTCCCATCGTGGTCGACATGTCGCGCACCGAGGGCAGTTGCACACCAGGGGCATGGATGCCACGCACGGCGCTTTTCTTCACCGCCTCCATGATCTGCAAATAGATAGGCCGCGTCGGGTCGAACTCCACCGGCATGGTCTCGTCCTTTCCTCCGGGAACGGTGTTCTATTGTTCCAGTGTTCTATTGTTCTAGTACTATAATTTGATGAGCAGACTTTGTCAAAATGGTTGCAACGCTTGTGGCGGTACGGACCCGAACCCACCTTTGTCGCCATCATGGGTCTCTACCGACATTGCCTCCGACCCCTGCTGTTCAGCATAAACGCCGAAGCCATACACGAGGCGACGCTTGGTCTGGCTGCGACCGTCGGCGCCTCGGCAGGCGGGCGAGGGCTGATGCACGGTCTCTTCGGTATGGGCATCGCCGACGATCGTCTGGCCACCGACGTGGCCGGCATCCACTTCCCCGCTCCCATCGGCCTGGCCGCCGGCTTCGACAAGAGCGGACGTGCTATCCGCGCCCTGTCCGAGATCTTCGGCTTCGTCGAGATCGGCTCGGTTTCCGCCCAGCCGTCTGCCGGCAATCCACGGCCGCGCCTGTTTCGCCTGCCCGCAGACGAGGCCATCATCGTCAACTATGGCGTTCCGAATGACGGTGCCGCTGTCGTCGCCCGGCGCGTCAACGCTGCGCCTACGACTGTCCCGCTGGGAGTCAACCTGGTGGAGACGAATACCGGACGACCTGCGGACCCGGATGCCCCAGATACGGTTGTCAGCGAACTCGTCGAGGCCGCCCGGCCCTTCTGTGGCCGTGCGGATTATCTGACGCTGAATCTGAACTGCCCGAACACGACGGCCGGTGTCAGTCCCTTCGACGACAGCGGCAGGCTCGGCGAATTGCTGCAAGAGCTTGCGGGCATCGAGGGCCTGCCGCCGGTGTTTCTCAAATTTACCGCCCACCGCGACGCGCTCCGTGCCGACGTCCTGCTGGAGGCGGCCGACGCGTTTTCTTACATCGCCGGTTTCATCTTCAACCTGCCCCCGGGCAAAGCCTATGACCTGCGTACCCCGGCGACGGTGACATCCCCCATGCCCGGCACCCTGTGCGGCGCGCCGACACGCACCATGATGGACGACACGATCCGCTTCTGGTATCCGCGTATCGATCACACGAGGCATGTTATCATCGGCTCCGGCGGCATCACCTGCGCTGACGATGCCTACCACAAGATCCGCCTGGGTGCCTCGCTCCTGCAGCTGTATTCGGCCCTCGTGTTCCACGGACCCGGGCTGGTGCGCCGCATCCATCGGGGTCTGCTGCGGCTGCTGGAGGCCGATGGACTTCAGCACCTGTCCCAGGCCGTTGGCATGGCCCATCGATGACCGACGCCGGCGACCCCTATACCCGCCGCCCCGAGGACGTGCGCGAACCGCCCACCGGTCTGCGTGCAACTCTCCGACACCTCGGCCCCGGCCTGATTCTTGTCGGTTCGGTGGTGGGTTCCGGGGAGATCATCCTGACCACGACGTTGGGTGCGACCGTCGGCTTCGCCATGTTGTGGTGGATTCTCTTCAGCTGTTGGAGCAAGAGCATCGTCCAGGCCGAGCTGGGACGATACTCGATCTCTTCGGGGGAGACGGCACTGCAGGCCTTCAACCGTGTGCCGGGCAGGTTGACCGTCGGTGGCCGCCAGATCTCCTGGGTGGTCCTGCTCTGGCTTTTCGCCGTCGTACCCGGCCACCTGATCGGCGGCGGTATCTACGGCGGTGTAGGCCAGGCCGTGCACATGGCCCTGCCTTTCGTCGCCTCCAAATGGTGGACCCTCGTCTTTGCCTTTGTCGCCGTTGTCCTCGTTCTGAGCGGCAGCTACCGTGTCCTCGAGAGACTGCTCACCGTCATGGTCATCATCTTCACTCTCATCACGATGGCCTGCGCCGTGCTGCTGCAGTTCACCGAATACGCCATCACCTGGGCCGACCTGGGAGGTGGCCTGCGTCTGGACTTTCCCGCCTTCGCCATCGGCGCCGCCGTGGC
The DNA here is from genome assembly GCA_036339235.1 of Candidatus Latescibacterota bacterium. Classification (GTDB taxonomy): domain Bacteria; phylum Latescibacterota; class UBA2968; order UBA8231; family UBA8231; genus UBA8231. Next base: position 8,876 of record JAYZCA010000135.1, read on the forward strand.
CGCCTATGGCGCCACCGGGGTCACCGCCGCCGAGGCAACCGTCTATACCTACTGGTGCACGGAGAAGGGGTATGGTCGTTTCGTGGGACCGCGTTCCCAAAACAGCGCCTGGGCGCGGCGGGCGCGGGGCTGGATTCGCGTCATGCAGACCGACGTCGCTCTCACTCTCGTCGTGCTCACCCTGGCTACAGTGCCCTTCTACGTGCTCGGCGCCAGCGTCCTCCACCGTCTGGGTCACATACCCAACGGCCTGCAGGCCCTGGAAGTTCTCTCCACCATGTATACCGAGACGCTCGGCCAGTGGGCCTACTGGCTCTTCATGTTCGGCGCTCTCTTCGTGCTGTTTTCCACGGTGGTCTCGGGACTGGGAGGAGGGGCGCGCGTCTTCGCCGACGCTGCGGCTGTTCTGAGACTCATCGACACCGGCGACTACAAGGCCCGCCTGCGCCTGACGCGCATCTACACCGTAGTCTCTCCCATACTCATGGCCCTGACCTACTTCCTCATCGAGAACCCCGTGTGGATGCTCACCGTCGGTGGCGTCTGCTTTGCAGCGCTGTCACCTGTGGTGGCGGGAAGTACGGTCTATCTGCGCTACCGCCACACCGACGGTCGCCTGGCTCCTGGCTGGAAGTCCGACGTCGTGCTCTGGATCTGTTTCCTGGCCATGCTGGGGCTGGGATCGTACGTCGTTTCCCTTCTTTTCTACGGGGGTGTATGACCATGGCCGTAGCACGCGGTTTGGCCCGGCGGTGGCAGCGGGACGGCTACATCGTCGTCCCCGGCCTGCTCAGCCAAGCACGGGCGGCACGACTGGCGGCCATCGCCGAGCTCATCCTGGCGCAGTGGCGCGGATGCAACCCGGAGACCGGCGAGCCCGGTGGCGGCGCTAACGCCACCTGCATGCGCCACCTCAACCACCCGGGGTATTTTGATCGGCAGAGCCGCGCCGGGCTGATAGAGTTGCTGCAGGCGGTCGCCGATCCCGCCGTCCTCGACGTCTGTCGCGTCATCCTCGACGCTGAGCCGCTGTTCCGCTGCACGAGCCTGTTCATGAATCCACAGACCCACAACCTGGACGGCAACTGGCATCGCGACAGCCAGTTCCACCATCCAGATGAAGAGCAGGAGAAGCATGCCATCGCCGCCGATGGTGATCTCGGCAGCAGCGTGCAGCTGCAGGTCGCCCTAGTGCCTTCCGACGACGTCGAGGTCGTACCCGGCTCACACCGGCGCTGGGACACGGACGCGGAATACGCCATCCGCCGAGCCGACGAGCAGAAGAACAATCGCTCGAACTCGATGCCGGGCGCCTTGCGTGTCGTCCTCGCAGCGGGTGATGCCGTCGCCTTCAACCCGCTGGCCCTGCATCGCGGTCGTTACCACGCCGACAGGCCACGCCGTACACTGATGCTGACCTACACCTCGGCGGTGTATCCTCGCTTCGACTATTTTTCCGACCAACCGTGGTTCGACGTGGACGGTTACCTCGAAGGCCTCGACATGCACTCGGCTGCCTTCTTCGAGGACTTCGTCCATCAGTACGGAAACGACTGGCGCGAGAAACGATGACACATCCCGACCCCTTCAGCGCCGACCCGACCACGACCTCGCGTTGGATCAGTGACCGGCAGCGCCTGCTGCGCCACGAGGCGGAAGACGCTCTGCGCGCCGAGATCCTCGACTACACGTCGCGGCAGGAGGAATACTGGCAGCGCGACTATTCCTCCGTCGACGCCTACGTCGATTCGGTCCGCGCCAACCGTGAACGCTGGGCGGAAGCGATAGGTGTTGTGCCGCACCAGGACCGTCCTTTCGAGGCCAGACTCGAGCCCTGGTTCGAGGACGATCACATGCAGGTGTGGTGGTTGACGGTCGATTTTCTCGGCAGCCTGCAGGCCCGCGCCCTCTTCGCCCTGCCCCGAACTGCGCAGCGACCACCGGTCGTCATTGCCCAGCACGGAATCGGTTCGTCACCGGAGAAGGTCTTCGGCCTCGACGACGGCGGCAACATCTACAAAGCCTACGGCCGCCGCCTCGTCGAGGAGGGCTTCGCCGTCCTGGCGCCGATGAACGTGTCCGGCGCCCACCCGCGCGCCCGGCTGACCCGCCTCTGTTCTCTGCTGGGCCGCACGTTGTGGGGGGTCGAGATCGCTCGCACGCAGCGACTCCTCGACTACCTGGAAACGCGGGATGATGTCGACATGTCCCGCATCGGCATGTACGGCATCAGCCTGGGCGGCGCCTACACGATGTTCACCACGCCGCTGGAACCGCGCATCACCTGCGCCGCCGTCTGCGCCTGGTTCAACCACCGGCCGAACAAGATGGCCGTCGACGACCCCCGCTACTCCTGTTTCCTCTCCGTCGACGAGGAGCACGTGTGGATTCCCGGCTGGCTGCGCGAGTTCACCGACTCGGACCTGGTGTCCCTCATCTGCCCGCGGCCCCTATTCATCGAACACGGCAAGGCTGACGGCATCGCTTGGTGGCCGCAGGTGCTGGAGGAATACAAAGCATCCGCCGGACACTACCGCCGACTCGGCCTCGACGACCGCATCGGCATCGAGTTACACGAGGGAGGCCACGAGATCCGCATGCAGGGCACCCTCGATTTCCTGCGTCGCCACCTGCACTAGTTCAGCAAATGCATTCCAGCCAGCTGCGGGACCACGACTTCACCCTTACCCTTGCCGGCCGCGAGACCACCCACGCCGAGATCTTCGGCGACTTCGCCATCACCCGCCGCGTCGGTGTGGTCTGTCCCACCCCCCTCGACGGCCTCGGCGCCGCGTCCCTGCTGCTGGCCTGTACCACCGCCTTCTTCGAGGGTTACCGCGCCGCGGGTGATTCGTTCTTCGCTTACCCCGACTTCTTCACCTTCCAATTACATGGACCCGTAGCCAGCTACGGTTACTTCGATATCTGGCCGGACCACAAGAGCGTCGCCGTCGAAGCGGCGGCGTTGACGGATGCCGTCACGGATCGCGCCATCGACGTCCTGATCATTCCGCAGGACTGGACCGGAACCGGCGAACTGAATCCTGTGCAGCAGGCGGCGCTGTCGCGTACGCTGAGGAATGCCTTCACGTACGCTCCTGCTGGCACCGTCGAGAACGCCGACCTGGAGATCCGCTTTCCACGGGACCCCTTCGAGTCCTGGGTGGACAAGGTCCTGGCCACCGTCGAGGATGCCGGTGACGCCCATTGGGCTGAGCCTGTGAAGGACGACCTTCCAGAAGATCGATGGCGTCGTGGCGGAGGATTTCGTCTTGTGCAGACCTTCCGTCAGCTCTCCCTCGAAGACGCCATCTCAAGATTGTAGAGGAACCATCATGCGTATCGTCACCTGGAACGTGCTCGGCCTCACCGGTTATCCCGCCGACGTCGCCGCATGCGAGATCGGCCGACCCGGGGAAGCCTCCAGCAGCGACCATTTCGCCGGCGTCTTCGAAGGGTTGGATGCGGATGTCCTGGCCCTGCAGGAAGGTGTCGCACATTCGATTGTCCAGGGCATCGCCCGTCGCGTCGGCAGGCATCTGGCGACGTTCCCGTCGCCTCAGTCCTGGCCTGGACATGTGCTGTCCCGCTTCCCCGTCGTCGAGTCCCGCACCCTGAGCCACGTCGTCGCCGACGACAGCCTGCCGCGCTTCAGCCGGACCGCCGGTGCCGCCCTCCTGCAGGTGTCCTCCGATCAGCAGCTGTGGGTCGTGTGCGTGCACCTGCATCCGGGGGACGTCGAACTGCGCGCCCGCGAGGGCACCCTGCTGTGGGAGCGTCTCCAGGGTCTGCTCCCCTTCTGCGAAAACGCCGTCGTCCTCGGCGACTTCAACTGCGAGGTGGACGAGCCTGTGCACGGGCACCTGCGCGACTCCGGCTTCGTCAACGCCATGGCCGCCGCCGGAGGCGGTCTGCAGTTGACGATGGACACGGCCGATATCCACGACTGGAAGATCGACCACATCTATCTGAGTTCAGGGCTGGGTTCCCGTCTCACCTCTGCTGCCATCATCAGGGACGTCGGCTTCCGTACCGACCCGCCGCGCCC
>JAYZCA010000136.1:0-9101 GCA_036339235.1 Candidatus Latescibacterota bacterium
AAACGCAGTGTCGCGGGGCCGGCACCGGACACCCACAGCGGCGATCCCAGTCGCCGCCAGCCCGACTCGGCGCCCGAAGGATCCGGATCCTGCTGTGGCGCAGAGCCAGACAGGTCGCGCTGCAACACTTCGAGCATGTCGTCGATCGGTGTCAGCAGGCCGATGGGCTCGTTGGCGAAGGACCAGCCGTACGCGACGGCGCCGATGAGGCGGCCGCCCACGTAAACCGGGCTGCCGCTCATACCTAGGACGATTCCTGTCTCCTCCAGACCCAGACCTGACAGCCGTACGAGGATCCGGTTGCGACCGGGGAGTGCGCCGTTGTGCTCCCAGCCGAGGATTTCGACCCCGAACGTATCGATGCGAGTGCCTTCCATCACCGTCAGGCCGTATCCGCGCGCCCCCGGCTCGAGTTCGTCTCCTCCGCTACTGGCAGCGAGCAGCAGGGCCCCAACACACAGGCCGATAAGACGACCTTTGCGCAGGCGGGGTGAGAATTGTAACTGGTTGTCCTGCAATCGAGTAAGACTCCGCTTGTGAACTAGATAAATGTATCAGACGCCCCGACTCGGGTCAAACCAGCGCCGATCCTGAATGGCGGACTCAATTTTGCATGTTTATGACAATCTTTACCCGTATATCTCCCAAAGTCGGGTCTGCGTCCGCCTTGACACTTCGTGAGCTAAGATGGTATTCTTTATAAGTTTAGGCTTTCTTCAGTGGCGCAAGGTCCAGGCGGATCTCATCCAGAATTCCGTCGGGTTCATTTTCCACTTCTTCCCGGCATGGGCAGCTCTTTCCGTGTACGAAGCGTATTGGGGGCTCGACGAGAAGCCCTTTGAGAACACGCCCGATCCGCGGTTCCTCTACCGCTCGGAGGACATAGAGGACCTCTACACGCGTCTGTTCTACACGCTGTCGAGCCGCCACGGTGCGGCGCTGATCTCGGGCGAGTCCGGTTGCGGCAAGACGATGATGGCGCCGACATGGATCGCTCGCGCCTCGTGCACCGGATTCACGAAATCATCTTCGAGTCGTACAGCAACGGCCGCGAGACCGTCGTCGTCATCGACGAGGCGCAGTTGCTCGAAGATGCCTCGATCTTCGAGGAGATTCGCCTGTTGCTCAACCTGCAACTCGACGACGCCTTCCTGATCACGCTGCTGCTGGTCGGCCAGCTCCGAGCGCATCCGCAAACACGCGCCGCTGGATCAGCGCATCGCCACGCGCGGGTTCCTGCGTCCTTTCGACGTGCAGGACACGTTGGACTATGTAGACCATCGTCTGCACACGGCGGAACGGAGCGAGCCGGTGTTTTCGCCAAATGCACTCGAGCTTGTGTTCGAGTACTCCAACGGCATCCCGCGCAAGAGCAACAACATCTGCGACATCGCCCTCGTCATCGGCTTCAGCCGCAAGCTGGACAATATCGACGGGGATTGGATGAAGCGGCTGATTCAGGCGGAGCGCGGCGATGGCGCTTAGGATGAGCCAAATGCTGCGCTCGTCGCGGGATCTGCGCGGCGGTCGTTCGCGGGCCTCGGTGCGGGTCGCACCGTCGCCGCCCGTGTCTCGCCCGGATCTCGACGAGCCGATGATGGCCGCCGTCGCCGCGGGGCCCGAGGCGACGCCCGTTGCCGACGTGCAGGAGCTGACGGACGCCGATGGCGCTGCCGTCGCCTATGAAGGTCTGGCGGAGGCGGCCGATGAACTGTTCGAGTCGGCTGACAGTGGTCGCGCCCCGAACGGTCCCGTCGTCGTGGCCGCAGTGCGCGCCGCCGTCGACCAGTTGGGTGTATCGGACGCGCTGCTCACCGAAACCGTACGTCGCCGCCCGGAGGCCGATTCGCTGTCACGCCGCAGCGTCAACGTCGCCCTCATGGCCATGCGCCTGGGTCGCGAGGTCGAGTTCGACGAGCGTCGCACGCTCGCTCTCGGACTGTGCGGGCTGACCCATGACCTGGGCATGCTCAAGGTACCCGAGGAGGTCCTCGGGTCACGACGTCTGACGTCGAACCAGCTGCAGCTCCTGCAGCAGCATCCGCAGGACTCGGAGCGTATCGTGCGCGCCTTCGGCAAAGCCTTCGAATGGGTCGGCAAGGTCGTCGTGCGGGTCCACGAGCGGCGGGACGGCAGCGGCTACCCGAATGCTCTGAAGGGTGACGACATCCACGAGTTTGCCCGCATCATCGGACTGGTGGACACGTACGAGGCCATGGCACAGCCGCGGGCCGATCGTCAGGCGCGCGTCATCTACAACGCCCTCAAGGAAATCATCGACCTGCGCAACAGCCTGTTCGACCGGCGGCTCATCAAGGCGCTGATCCACATCGTCTCCATCTTTCCTCTGGGCAGCCCCGTCAAACTGAACAACGGCGAAATCGGCCGCGTCGTCGCCACCAGCCGACTGCATCCGACGCGCCCCACCATCGATGTCCTGATCGATCCACGCGGTCGGCGATTGCCCGAACCGCGCCAGATCGACCTGCAGGACGAACCGATACTCTACATCGTCGATCCCGCAATCGAAGAGGGTGTTCTTGGCGGGCGCTGATTTTTTTGTGAGCCCCGGCTTCTTCGACCGCATACGCTCCGGCCTCACGCGCACGCGAACCGCCGTCGTCGACCGCATCGCCGATGTCGTCGGTGGCCGCCGACTGGACGACGACACCCTCGAGGAAATCGAAGAGATCCTGATCTCGGCTGACGTGGGCCTGGACACGTCGCTGGAAATCGTCGACGGGTTACGGACCCGCGCCCGGGAGACGCCAGACGCGGACGTCTTCGACATGCTGCAGGCTGAGCTGGAAGCGATCCTAGCCGGCGCCGAAGGCTTTGACGCCAGTCTCCTGCCGGCGCGGCCCTATGTCCTGCTCGTGGTCGGGGTCAATGGTGTGGGCAAGACGACGACGATCGGCAAGCTGGGACAGCGCTACGCCGAGGCGGGTCGCAAGGTGATCATGGCGGCGGGGGACACCTTCCGTGCCGGCGCCGTCTCCCAGTTGCAGGTGTGGGCCGAACGATCCGGCGCTGACATCATCCGCGCCCAACAGGGGGCGGACCCGGGCGCCGTCGTCTTCGACGCAATGGAAGCCGCCAAGGCCCGCGACGCCGATGTGCTGCTCGTGGACACGGCGGGTCGGTTGCACACCAAGGTGAACCTGATGGAAGAGTTGAAAAAAGTTCGCCGTTCGCTGGCCAAAGCCTGCGACGGCGCACCCCACGGCACGCTGCTCGTGCTGGACTCGACGACGGGCCAGAATGCGCTGGTGCAGGCCAAGACCTTCCATCAGGCGGTGCCCCTCACCGGTCTGGCGCTGACGAAGCTCGACTCCACGGCGCGGGGCGGGATCGCCTTCGCGCTGCGACGCGAGCTGGATGTACCGATTCGTCTGATCGGAGTTGGTGAGGGGATCGACGATCTGCAGTCCTTTGATGGTGGTGAGTTCGTGCGGGCTTTGCTGGCGCGGGAATAGTTCAGGTGTGTGCGGGGGCGGCGAGGCGACCCTGCGCGCGTGCGCCGGTTATCTCGGTGGACTTTCTTCTGGCGCTGGCGCTGGATCCTTGGCTTTGCTAGCCCGGCCCAACTGCGGGCCGGGCTCGCCGGGATCCTGAATCACCTGGAGGGGTTTTGCTGACCGGCGCAATGCGCTTCGGGCCGCCCCGCCGCCCCCGCCACGTGATGATGCGTCGTCCCGAGCGTGGTCTGTGCTGGTCAGCCCTTGACGTGAGTTTGCAGCTGGGTGCTGATCCAGCCGTGGCGCAAAGCGCTTCGGGCCGCCCCGTCGCCCCCGCTACGTGATGATGCGTCGTCCCGAGGGTGGTTTGTACTGGTCAGCCTTCGACGTAAGTCGTTAGCTAGCGGCCGATCCAGCCGTGGCGCATTTCTTCAAGGCGTCTTCGATCTCCTGTCGTACCTCAGTGTCCAGTTCTTTTTCTCTCGCGGCTTCCAGCGCCTGCTTCGCTTCTACGCCGCCGAGTTTTCCAAGGGCCCACGCCACGTGGGCGCGTACCAGGTGTTCTTCTTCCTTCTGCAGTACTTCCGCCAGGACCGGTACGGCGGCTTCTTGCTGATCTGAATTGCCGAGGGCGACGGCGGCGTTGCGCAGCATACCGCGGCGCTTGGGGCGTTTGGCGGGGTTCCTTCGAAAGCGCTCGTTGAAGGCGTCGCGATCCATGGCGATGAGTTCTACCAGGTCGACGGGGTCCAGTCCGTCCCGCGCATGGAAGGCGGGTTCCCTGGTTGTCGCCCCACGACGGTTCCAGGGACACACGTCCTGACAGATGTCGCAGCCGAGGAGCCAGTCGCCCATGCCGTGACGCAGGTCCTCCGGGATCGATCCCTTGAGCTCGATGTTCAGGTAGGAGATGCAGCGCCGTGCATCGAGGACGTAGGGCTCGGGGAAGGCCTGGGTCGGGCAGGCGTCGAGACAGCGGGTGCAGCTGCCGCAGTGGTCGGTGGCCGGCTCGTCGAGATCCAGTTCGGCCGTCGTGATCAGTTCGGCGAGAAAGAAGTAGGATCCAGCACGGCGGTTGATGAGGACCGTGTTCTTCCCCCACCAGCCGAGTCCGGCGCGGGCGGCCAGCTCGCGTTCGAGGACGGGCGCCGTATCGACGTAGTAGCGGCCGCCAACGTCATCGCCCGCCCGGGCACGAAAGCCGTCCCACAATTCGGCTAGCCGTGACTTGATGAGGTCGTGGTAGTCGTCGCCGCGGGCGTAACGGGCGATGCGGCCCGTCAGGGCGCCGCCTGTCGCGGCGGGCGGCGGATCGTAGTACATCCCCAGGCAGACCACGGATCGAGCCCCGGGCACCAGTTGCCGCGGATCCGCGCGCTTGTCGAGGTTGCGCCCCAGCCAGGCCATGTCGCCGGCATATCCGTGGGCGATCCAGCGAGCGTGAAACTGCGCCGCCTCGAGGGGATCGGCACTGGTGACACCCACCAGGTCGAAACCGAGGCGCGCCGCTTCGACCCGCACGAACCGGGTCAGCTCCTGACGGGGATTCGACATGGACGCGCCCCCCTACGATGCTCCTACTGGAACAGTTCGGCGATGTGGTTGAAGACGAACTGGTTCAAGTCGTTGAAGGTGACGGCGACCATGATGAAGAGGATGATGACCAGGCCGATCTGCTGTGCTACCTCGCGCTGACGCACCGAGGGCGGGCGGCGCAGGATGGCCTCCTGCGTCAGGAAGGTCAGGTGGCCGCCGTCGAGGACGGGAATGGGCAGCAGGTTGAGGACACCCAGATTGACGCTGAGCAGAGCCAGGAAACGCAGGAAGTATTTCAGGCCCATCTGCGCCGTATCGTCGGCCATCTTGGCGATGCGAATCGGTCCACCCAACTCCTTATACCGACCGTCCTGAAAAATGCTGCCGATGAAGTCGAGAATCAGGTACGAGGAGGTGTAGACGCTGGCGGCGCCCAGTCGCGTCGCCTCCCACCAGCCTACCTCAATCGATCCGGCCTCGAAGGGACGGATGCCGATAACGCCGATGCGTTCGTCGCCGTCCATCCGTTCTTCCGGCACAATGGTCGAGGTCATGTCGACGCCGTCCCGTTTCCAGGCCAGCGTGATCGACTCCGCGGGGCGGACCATGATGAGCATACGCATGTCGTACCAGCTCGCCACGAGGGTGCCGTCGACGACGGTGATGCGGTCGCCTCGCTGTAGACCGATGCCCGCAGCCGGGGTCCCGGGGTCGGCGGAGCCTACCGTCGTCGGCCGCAGGATTCTGATACCGTAGGGAACGTCGACTGCCGCCGGCAGCTCGATGTCGTGTACGGCGTTTCCCCGCTGCACCTTCAGCAACGCTCCCTCTGTCAGGCTTGCGTCGAGGGCGACGAGCAGTTCGTAGGAATTGTCGACTGGCGTGTCGTCGACTTCGAGCACGACGTCGCCGTGCAGCAGCCCTGCCGCCTCGGCGATCGACTCCTCTATGGGCGTCACGGTCGTGGAGTCCGTGGTGTCGTGGCCGTAGGCCCCGTAGACGAAGGCGAACACGAGGAAAGCGAAGAGGAAATTCATCAACGGCCCGGCGGCGATGACGGCCATGCGGACGGCGATCGACTTGGACGGAAACTCCCACGGGGCCCCCGATGTCTCTTCCTCGCCGACGTCGGCCATGCCGGCGACCTTCACATAGCCGCCGAAAGGCACCCACGAGAGGCAGTACTCCGTCTCCCCCCACTGGAAACCCACCATCTTCGGCGGGTAGCCGAGGCTGAATCTCTCGACGCGGATTCCGGCGCGTTTGGCGACGAGGAAGTGCCCCAGTTCGTGCACGAATACGAGCACGCCCAGGGCGATGAGGAAGTAGCCGACAGTGACAAAGAAATCGATGATAGAAGCCAGCACAGGCAACTCAGCTTTTGAGGATCACGTTGTAGGCAAAGGCCACGGGAAAGGCGAAGAAATACGAATCGAACCGGTCTAGTAGACCGCCATGCCCCGGGATGAGGGCCGGCGCATCCTTGGCGCCCAGGTCACGCTTGATGGCCGATTCCACCAGGTCACCCAGTTGCGCGCTGGCCCCGACGAGGAGGAACAGGCCGGCCGACTCCGTCACCGTCCAGCCCTGCAGATACGGCGTGAGGACGACGGGTACCAAGCCGCCCACCAGCCCGCAGAAGAACCCGACCATCGTCTTGCCCGGGCTGATGGTGGGCGCCAGACGTCGCCGGCCCCACAGGCGACCGCCGCCGTAGGCAGCCGCATCGGTGAGCCAGATGGAACCAAAGATGGCGATGAGCATGACGGGCGCCAATTCTCCCAGGCGCGTGGCCAGCAGCAGGGGCGTCGATCCCAGCAGGCCAATGTAGCTGACGCAACCCAGAGTGAGCAGCGCGTTGCTCAGATATCCCTGTACGCCATGGCGCAACGGCGCTGTCAGTGCCACAAGCGCAACAAAGGCCATCAACAGCACGAAACCTTCGTCGACGCCGCGCAGTTGCAGGTAGAGACACGTCGTCAGCGCCAGGGCGATGCCCACGCCGGAGGCCGGACGGTGTCCCGCCTGGCGTGCCAGGTACATTAGTTCCCAACTGCCCCGACCGACGATGGCGGCCACGAGAGCGAACAACGCCCAGTCGCCCGCGTAGGACAGACCGAGCACCGCCGGAACGAAGACACACGCTGACAGGACCCGGCGCACCAAGTTGCTGCCGGCGGATGCGTCGCTCATCGCTCACTCAAGCGCCGAAGCGCCGCTGTCGTCGCTGAAATTCGCGAACCGCTTCGTAGAGATGATGCCGGCGGAAGTCGGGCCAGAAGACGGGGGTGAAGTAGATTTCGGTGTAGACCATCTGCCAGGGCAGGAAATTGCTCAGTCGCATCTCGCCGCTGCAGCGGATCAGCAGGTCCGGATCGGGCAGCCCCGCCGTGTAGAGCGTCTGGTCGATGGCCGCCTCATCGATGGCGTCGGGGTCGAGTGCGCCGTCGCGCACACGACGCGCCAGGGTGCGGCAGGCATCGACCAGCTCGGCACGGCCACCGTAGTTGAGAGCAAGGTTCAGGCACAGTCCCGTGTTGTGTGCGGTCTCGGCGAGGGCATTGTCGAGGGCGCGGCGCACCTTGTCGGGCAGCGCGTCGAGGCGCCCGATAGCCGACAGGCGCACGTCGTTCTCGTGCAACTCCGGTGTCTCGTCGCGCAGCGACTCCTCGAGCCAGTGCATCAGCGCCGCCACCTCATGCCGGGGGCGGTTCCAGTTTTCGCTGGAGAAGGTGTAGAGAGTGAGCGCCTCGATCTCGAGCTGGCCGCAGGCGCGCACGATGTCGCGCACCGACTCTCGACCGTGCCGGTGGCCCTCGGTGATTTTCAGGGCCCGCTCCTTGGCCCAGCGTCGATCACCGTCCATAATGATGGCGACATGGCGTGGCATCGCGCCCTGGTGCCGCAGACGCTGCTGCCGGTCGCGGTCGGCGACGGTCTGGCGCTCGGGATGCGGTTCGGGTGTTGTTGTCATGGCAGAGGGAACTATGGAATTTACCGGTTTTTGGGGTCAGGTCAAAATGATTGACACGATCGCCACCCCCCGATAGCGTCAACGATCGAGCCATGAATCAGACTGAGGGCAAGCGAGATCTGCGCCGCAGGGCACGCCGACGGCATGCCGCACTCGACGGCTCGCGTGTCGAGCAGGACAGTGCTGCCATCCTCTCTCACCTGCAGGCGCTCAGTGTCTGGTCCGACACGCGAGTGCTGCACACCTACGTCAACAGCCTGCCCGGCGAGGTGGTCACGCGGGAGATCATCGAGTCGGCGGCAAGCGCCGGAGTGCGAGTCCTCGTGCCGGTCGTCGAAGCCCCCGGAAAACCCCTGCGCCACGCGCAAGTCGACGGGGTCAGGGCTCTGCAGCTGAGTTCCGGGGGGCTGCTGCAGCCAACATGTCCGAACTTCGTGGAGGATCTGTCAGTGATCGATCTGATCATCGTGCCCGGCCTGCTGTTTGACCGCCGGGGCTACCGAGTCGGCCGGGGCGGGGGATTTTACGACCGTTTCCTGGCGGCAGTCGATGGAGCGATCACCGTGGGTCTTACCTATGACGATTTTATCATCGATCGGATCCCCGCACAGGATCACGACATTCCCGTACACCTGGTCATCACACCATCCGGCGTGTTCACGCCGGCGGCGAAAGGAAGCTGAAGTGATCCACGAACTGCGCATCTACAAGCTGCACAAAGGCAAGCAGTCCGCCTTCGTTCGCGAGTTCCGCAAAGCGAAGTCCTTCATGGCCAAGTACGGCATCACATTTGTCGCCGCCTGGGAGACGGACCGTCCCGACGAGTTCACCTGGGTGCGGGCATTTGCGAACGAGAAGGCCCGCGACAGCGCGATCGACGCCTACTACAGCAGCCCGGAGTGGCTCAAGATCGTCGGCAAACTACGGCCGATGATCCTGAGGCGTACCGTGCGTGTCATGAAATCCCTGAAGCTGCCCGGTTCCAAGCTGTAAGCGCCGATGGCACTCGACCACCCCCTGCAGATCGGCGACGTGAGCGCCGGCACCGGCCTGCTGCTGGCGCCGATGGAGGACGTCTCCGAGCCGCCCTTCCGGCTCGTGTGTCGACAGCTGGGGGCGGACATGGTCTATAC
>JAYZCA010000137.1:0-5042 GCA_036339235.1 Candidatus Latescibacterota bacterium
TCTGCTTGTCGACGATCGTCAGATGCGCTGGATTCTCGGCCACGAAGAAATCGCACCGGGGCGCAAGGATGACCCCGGGCCGGCCTTCCCTCTCGACGATCTGCGCCGGCGCGTCCTGCCGGCGCCTATGAGGCGCTACGAGGACACCGACGACCCGGCGGCGTGAAGCTCGCGCCGGTGTTGCCGCAGAGCGACGGCCTCCTGCAATACGCGCTCCACATCCTCCCGCTCGAAGGGCTTGGCCAGACGCAGGTCCACGGCGTCATGATCGCTGTGAGTCCCGCCCGGATCCCACCCCGTCATCAGCACGATCACCGTGTCCGGGTTGCGGGCTTTGGCCTCGGCGACGACCTCCAGCCCTGACGCTTCGGCCATGACCCAGTCGCTCAGTACGATGTCGTAATCGGCCTCCGCGAGTCGTGCGAGACCCTCGCCGCCGTGGGCGGCGGTGACCACCGTGTGTCCCGCAAGGATCGGTGGCACCAGTTCGAGCACCCGGGGCTCGTCGTCAACAACGAGGATGCGCAGCCCTGTTGCCTGCGGCAGTTTCCCCACAACCGGGTCGTCCTCCTCCTCGATGTCCGCCACGGCAACGACCGGCATACGTATGGAGAATGTCGTGCCTCGTCCCGGAGCGCTGTCCACCGACACCGAACCGCCAAGTGTGCCCACCAGACCCCACAAGGCGTCCCCGGAACCCGGAAGGATCCAGATCAGGCCAAGGACTGCCAGCGACAGATGTCTCCGCAAGAACATTGTCATACCCATGGCACGAAGAAGGGGCAGGCTTGGAGCCGGCTAGTGGTGAATCGGGTCACGCCGCGGCTCAGACCTTTTGAACAAGGTCGGCGCGACGGTCGTGGGCAACCCTACAAGTGTTTGCGCCACAGCACAATGGAGGTAGCTTGAGCGCCCATGGCCGACGGCGAATACGACGGGATCATCCTGGGTGCCGGGCACAACAGCCTGGTGTTGCAGGCGTACCTGTGCCGTGCCGGTCTGCGCGTATTGTGCCTGGAGCGCAACGACGTGGCCGGCGGTGGACTGCGCACCGAGGAGTGGCCTGCCGGTTCGGGCTCTCTGCACAACACGCACTCCTTCTATCACCGGGCGCTGACGCGCCAGCCCTGGTATGCGGACCTCGAGCTGGAGAAACACGGGGCCCGCTATATCGAACCCGATCTCAACGTGGCCATGCTCCTCCCCGAGGGGGGTGAAGTGTTGGAGTGGTGGACGGACTTCGACCGCACCGTCGACTCCTTTGCGCGCGTGAGCAGGCGCGACGCCGACGCCCTGCGACGCTGGCGGGACGCCTTCGTGCCCGTCGTGCGCGACATCCTGGTCCCCGAGGCGCAGGCGCCGCCGCTGCCGGCAGACGAACGTTGCACCCGGTTGCTGCAGACGCCGGCAGGTCGCCTGTTGCTGGAGACCAGCGCCCTGTCACCGCACGATTTCGTGCGGCGCGAATTCGGGCATCCCGCCATACAGGCGGGGCTGCTATTTTTCAACGGACTGCGCGAAGTCGACATGAACGCCCCCGGGTTCGGGCATCACATCCCGGCGCTGCTGGCCTCCGATGGCAAGGCGCAGATGTGTCTTGGCGGGTCGGCGCGACTCGCCGAGTCCCTGGTGGCCGCTGTGGAAGAGGCGGGAGGCCAGGTACGCACCGGCGTCGATCTGGCCCGCATCGTCGTCGAAAGCGGACGCGCCGTCGGCGTGGAGACCGTCGGGGGGGAACGCATCACGGCGCGCAGATTCGTCGCCTCCGGACTGAACCCGCAACAGACGTTCCTCGAACTCATCGACGCGGTCCACCTGCCAGCAACGTGGCGGTCGGCGGCGGCGGCGTTTCGCTACAACCTGCTGGCCCCTCTGTTCGGCCTCTATGTCGATCTCGACGAGGCGCCGCGGTACGCCGCCGCAGAGCGCTACCCCGAACTCGACGACGCCTTCATGGTCATCATCGGGCTGGACTCTGTGGAGGACTTCGACGAGATGGTGCTGGCCCACCAGCAGGGGCGCATCCCGCCGATGGTGATGTGGGGCAGTTGTCCGACAAGATTCGATCCTTCTCAGGCTCCTGCGGGGCGACACACAGCCTTCATGTGGGAGAAGGTTCCGTACCGGCTCCACGGTGCCGCCAGCAACTGGAACGCCGAAGCCGAAGCCCACGGTCGGCGGATGCTGGCGCGCTGGCAGACGTACGCCCCTAACCTTGAGGACGCCGTGCGCCACCATCTCATCCGGCCGGTGCACGACATCCCGAAGCTGTTGCCGAACATGCGCGAAGCCGATCTGCTGGTGGGTAGCCTCGGTGAGGGTCAGGTCGGCTACGACCGGCCCTTCCCCGGCGCCGGCCACTACCGCGGCCACCTGGAGGGGCTGTATCTGTGCGGTTCGTGCTGCCACCCGTCGGGAAACGTGACGGGACTACCCGGGTACAACGCCGCCCAGGTCCTGCTGGGGGACCTCGGTCTGCGCGCCGAATTCGGGTACGATTGACGCTGGTGCGCCACTCGCCGTAGATCACAGTCGCGATGCCCGCCCTGCACTGCGAATCCCTGTCGAAGACGTACCGCGTACCGGAGCGGGAGCCCGGCTTGTGGAACGCCGCCAAGAGTCTGTTCCACCGCCGCACGCGCGACGTCGAGGCGGTGAAGGCAGTGTCCTTCAACGTGGAGCCCGGCGAGGTCGTCGGCTTCCTCGGGCCCAACGGCGCCGGCAAGACGACGACGCTGAAGATGCTCTCCGGCCTGCTGAATCCCAGTGACGGGAATGTGCGCGTCCTGGGTTTCGAGCCCTTTCGCCGCCAGCGCGATTTCCTGCGCCAGATCACGCTGGTCATGGGCAACCGCAACCAGCTGGTCTGGGATCTGCCCGTGGCCGATTCCTTTGAGCGCAACCGGGCCATCTACCGACTGCAGCGTCCGGAGTTCCAGCAGACCGTCAACGAGCTGACGGAGTTGCTCGACCTGGGAGATCTGTTGCGCAAGCCGGTGCGCAACCTGTCTCTCGGTGAACGGATGAAATGCGAGGTCGCCGTGGCCTTGCTGCACCGCCCGCAGATTCTCTTCCTCGACGAGCCGACGCTGGGTCTCGATGTGACCATGCAGCGGCGCATCCGCACGTTCATATCCGACTACAACCAGCGGGTTGGCGCCACCGTGCTGCTAACCAGCCACTACATGGCCGACGTCGAGGCGCTGTGCAGACGCGTCGTCGTCATTCATCGAGGCAGCCTGCTGTTCGACGGCGCCCTGGCGGATCTCGTGCAGCGCTTCTCACCACACAAGACGATCGTCGTCGACCTCGAGCGCGAAGGGCTCGACCTGAGCGCCTACGGTGACAGGGTAAGCGTCGACGGCAGCCGGGCGACGTTTCTGGTGCCCAAGTCCGACACCGCAAGGGTTACCGGTCGCCTGCTGGCGGACCTGCCAGTCGTTGACCTGACGGTGGAGGAGCCGCCCATCGAGGACGTGATCGAACAGGTTTTCAGCCAGGAGTCGGCCGAGGGCGAACCACCGGCGGCTGGCGGTCCGGCGTGATGAGCGGCTTCGGCGACATCTACCGCACGCTCTTCGCGCTGGAGCTGTCGGTGATGTTCCAGTATCGTGCCGCCGTCGTCATCTGGTTGCTGGGTCTGGTCCTGCAGCCCGTGATCCTGATGATCGTCTGGCTGACGGTGGCCGAATCGAAAGGGGGCGCCGTGGGCGACTTCGACGCCGGGGAAATCGCCGCCTACTTCATCGCCGTCATGCTCGTCAATCACGTGACTTTCACATGGCACATGTACGAGATGGGCTGGCGAGTGCGCTCCGGCTTCTTCAACTCGATCCTCGTGCAGCCCCTGCACCCCTGGCACCGCGACGTGCTGCAGAACGTGGCCTACAAGGTGCTCTCGCTCGGTGTGATGTTGCCCGTCGCCGCGCTGCTGGCGTGGTATTTCGAGCCCACTCTCGATCCGCCGCTGTGGGCGGTCCTGGCATTTTTCCCGGCTCTCATCCTCGCCTTTCTGGCGCGCTTTTTCTTAGAGTGGGCCGTGGCTCTGCTGGCCTTCTGGATCACCGACACCTCGGGGCTCAACGAGCTTTACGTGGCCTTCGTCGTGGTACTCACCGGCAGCATGGCGCCTCTCAGCTTCATGCCAGAGGTACTGCAAACGCTGGCCACGTGGACTCCATTCCCATGGATGGTCTCCTTCCCCGTCGAGTTGCTGCTCAGCCGGCTGACGCCCGATGAGGCCCTGCATGGCTTCGTCATGCAGGGGTTGTGGATCGTTGTCGGCTTCGGCGTCGTGCAACTGGCCTGGAGGCGAGCCGTCTCACGCTATTCGGCGGTGGGAGCCTGAGCCATGAACGCGCTGCGCCTGCTGGCCATCTTCTTCCGTCTCGGCGCGATGAACGAGGTCCAGTACCGCGTCAACTTCTGGATCCACCTGCTGCGCTCGACGATGGAGTTGGGCTTCGCCCTGTTTGCCGTGTTGATCATCTTCCGCCACACAACTCACCTCAACGGTTGGCAACCCGTGGAGATGGTGGTGTTGATGGGGGTGTGGACCCTTATGTCGGGTCTGATCGGCGTCACCGTGCAGCCCAGTATGGAGAAGCTGATCGAAGATGTGCGCGAGGGCACTCTGGACTTCACCCTCACCAAGCCGGAGGAATCGCAGCTACTGGTGAGTATCAGTCAGGTGCGCGTGTGGCGACTCGTCGACGTGGTTCTCGGGTCGATGACGATTGTCGGCGCGCTGTGGTGGATGGAGCGCGCCACGGGGGGTAGAGAGATTCTGGGATTCGCCATGACGCTGGCAGCGGGTTCGGTGATCCTCTACAGCTTCTGGCTGATGCTGTCGACGATGTCGTTCTGGTTTGTCCGCATTCAGAACATCCTGATGATCTTCCACAGCGTGTACGACGCGGCGCGCTGGCCGGTGACGATCTATCCGACGTGGATGCAGGCAATCCTAACCTTCATCGTGCCGGTGGCCTTCGCCGTGACAGTACCTGCGGGCGCCCTCGTGGGGCGGCTGTCGATGCAGTGGG
>JAYZCA010000138.1:0-32937 GCA_036339235.1 Candidatus Latescibacterota bacterium
CCAGCAGCAGCCCGCCGCTGATCAGCCATGGCTCGCTCACTCGACGCGCCAGATGTGACAACATTGGCCCTTGAGTCAGGACGAGGAGCAGGCTGAGAACCGCGAAGAAGATACCCATCTCGCTCACCGACCAGAGGTCGACGGCGGCGTGCATCGGAAAGACGGTATAGAAGAAGCTGAAGGACATGTTGATGACGAAGAGCAGGACCACCAGGTAGGCGACACTGGGCTGGCGCAACACCTCCAGGACGGTAGCCCCGAGTATGCCTGCCAACGCCGGCCCCAGAACCATGTCCAGATTCGCCGCCACCCCCATGCGCCCGAAATTTCTGCTGCGGTCGGTCTCGCTGGACACGTCGGCGACGCAGACGTTGGCCACTGAGATGTTGCCACCCTTGAGGCCGACCAGGGCCCGGGCCATGATGAGAACGAGGATGGACAACGCCAGCGTCACCAAGTCGTGACGGAGGTCTTCAACGACACCAATTCCGTCACCGGCAGGTAGAGGGCTGCGCCGAACATGAGCCACAACACCAGCGTTCCAGCCTAGCTCAGCAGCAGGATGCGTCGTCGGCCGTAACGGTCCGACCAGCGACCGAGGATCGGTGCCCACAAACTGGAAACTTGAGTAGGTGGCTGACACGATGCCATAGACGAGTGCATTGCCGCCGAAACGGCTCACCAGATACACCATGAAGGGGATGGCGATTGTGAAGCCGAGGGTGCCGATGAAGTTGACCAGCAGGACCGGACCCAACCCCGGGGGACGTGTGGAATCAAACGGCATTTGGCTGGACGTCGGGGTCCTTGCCGAAGAGCCACAGGATGCCGCAGATGACGACGATTCCCGTCAGCAGTCCGATCCATGCGGGCCAGGCGATGGCGGTGCCGACGTAGCCGCAGATGGCCGCCACGGCCATCGTCACCAGCGCATATGGTGATTGGGTCTTCACGTGGTCGAGGTGGTCGCAGCCAGAGGCGACACTCGACAACACAGTCGTATCGCTGATGGGCGAGCAGTGGTCGCCGAAGATGGCCCCGTCGAGGACGGCGGCGGCGACGAGGACGGCGATAGGCATACCACCGAGGGTGTGGGCCAGAGGGATCGTCGTCGGCAGGAGGAGGGCCATCGTCGTCCACGAAGTGCCGATGGAAAAGGCGACGACGGAGGCCAGCAGAAACACGAGGACGGGGAGAGCGGCCGCAGGCAGTGTGTCACCGAGGGCGGCCACCAGATACTGGCTCGTACCGACGGCGCCGCAGGCCTCCTTGATGGCCCAGGCCAGCACGAGGATGATGAGCGCTCCGGAGAAGCCGGTGACGCCGCCGACCCAGGCGCGTGCCGCAATGGCCGGCGTGATCGGGAAGTGGCCGTCCTCGGCGCGCCGGCTGACGGCGAGCCCGAAGGCCAGTACCGAGCCGGCGATGGCGGCCTGAAACATGACGCGAGCTCCGTCGGCGTTGGAGAACACCGTCGTCCAGTAGCTCCGGCTGAAGAATCCATCCTGCTGCCTGGCCTCGACGACGTCGGCTACATTCCAGGCGTCGTGCTGCATACCCGCAAGTACGCCGATGATGACGAGGGCCACCGGCGCCACGGCGACGCGCCAGTCCGCGACGACGCCGGCGGGAATCTCCAGCCCCCGGTCCTCGTTGCCAGCCATGGCTTTTGCCCCGGGGCGCATGACGGCGCCCGTGGTGGAGGCGCGCCGCTCGGCCTTGAGCATGGGACCGAAATCACGGCGCAGCAGGATGCTGGCGCCGACGAACACGAGGGCTAGCAGACAGTAGAAACGGCTCGGCAGGGCCAGGAAGAACAGCTCGTACCCGGAGACACCCGTACCCACGGACTGCATGGCGTCCTCGAAGAGACCGACCTCGAAACCGATCCAGGTACTGATCAGGGCGATGCCGGCGACGGGAGCCGCAGTGGAGTCCACCAGGTAGGCGAGCTTTTCCCGGGAGATGCGAAAGCGATCGAAGACGGGGCGCATCGTCGTGCCGACGACGAGTGTATTGGCGTAGTCGTCGAAGAAGATGGACATGCCCAGCAGCCAGGCGGACAAACGGGCGGCGCGCTTGCCTTCGGTGGTGCGCGCCAGGGCCTCGGCGATGCCCCGCGTGCCGCCGGCGACGGAGAGGATGCGAACCATGCCGATGAGAGAAACGGTGAAGGCGAGGATGTAGAGTTGAAAGGATTCGCTCAGCGGCTTCCAGACGAAACCGATGGTGGCGGCCCGGGCAACGCCGATGATGCCGTCGACGAAGCCTGTTCCCGGCGGCAGGGCGATGACGGCGGCGGCGGCGAGGGCGGAGCAGAGGCCCAGCACGAGCCGGCCTGTGATCATGGCCACCGAGATAGCACACAGGGGCGGAAACAGGCTCCACCCCCCATGCTCGCCGAAGGGTGGCAGGATGGTGCCGCTCACCACGGCGCTAAGAGCGATGGCAGCCGCGTAGCGTGTGATCGTGTTCACCGGAAGACGAGCCTGATTCTTGGCGATGCGAGGCGCTTCGTCAGTTGGAATCGACGAGGGCCTTGACCTCAGACCTGGGCTCCGTGGACATCTCGAGCTTGAAGGCGAGCAGGTACATCATGATGACGCCGACGATCCACCAGACGATCTGCCAGATCCACAGAGTCGGGATTCCGAAGCTCCAGGCGGCTGGATCGGACTCGTTGCCGAGCACGGCGAAGGGGCCGATGGCAAAGAGGAACCATATCGCCGTGAGGGCCCAGACCGGCTTTTTCCAGCGCCGTGTAGCGGGTTCCAGGCTGGTGTGCTGCCGCAGGAACCCGTGGGACTCCTGGCGATGTCGATCGCCGTTGGCGTCGCGTGCCTGTGTGAAGGCGCTGACGAGGATACAGGTGCCGAGGTTGAACAGAATGCCCCAGCCAGCGCTGTGGATGGTCAACGGATAACGACCGATGCCGATGAGACCGCCAAGCTGGGTGACGTAGGTGAAAGTGACGGCGATGATGCCAGCGATGAGCCCGGCGACGACCGCCTGCGGCGTAAACCAGCGGAAATAGCAGATGCCGAGCAGGGCTGGCCACATCTGCAGACCGTAGGACACGGCAGCACCGCCGAGCAGGACGAGCAGGTCACCGGAGGCGAGGCCCACCATGAGGGCCAGGGCGACGATGACGAACACCGTCAGGCGACCGACGAGGACCTGGGTTGCCTGCGACACGTCAGCTTTGAAGAAGTGCCGATAGATGTCCCGGGTGATGATGCCGCTCGCCGTGGACATGTAGGCGGCGCCGGTAGATTGCATGGCCGCCAGGGCGCAGACGCAGAGCAACCCCAGCAACCAGGGGTAGTTCTGCTCGAGGGAGGCGATGAGGTAGGGGACCAGGTAGTCGGTGATCGGCTGCCCCGCGGAATTCGTCGGCAGGCCGAGCTTTTGGGTGTCGGGCAGAATCTCGTGGAACAGCACAGACCCGCTGAGACCCTGAATGGCGGTGAATACAAACAGGATGCCGCCGATGGCCAGCGACGAGGCGAACACCTGCTGCCAGGGGAAGGGTTTCGGGCTCTTGTTGGCGAAGGCCCACATGCTGAAGGCCGGCGCGGCCTGGATACCCATGAGGGCGAACATGTAGGTGAGGATCATCACCCCGGTCCAGGCGCCGCCCGAGCTGTCGAGAAACATCGTGCCGGCTCGCTCGAGAAAGGAGGATGACTCCGGCCGCGTCGGGATGGCGACCATGTCAGGCTTGACGCTCGCCAGTCCGGCGAGGCCCTCCTTGAAGTTGGCCCAACCTCCCACCAGGTCGAGGGCGACGAAGCCCAGGATGATGATGCCGATGGCCAGCAGGATACACTGGGCGCAGTCGACGTACGCCACCGAGCGCAGGCCGCCGGAGGCGACGTAGATGAAGACGACGACGGAGAGCAGGATGGCACCGCCCTCGATGGAGCCGAGGAAGCTCTCCTGCAGAGGCGTACCCTGAACGAGGCGGCTGAACAACAGTCCGGAGGCGCGTAACTGGATGCCGAGGTAGGGGACGGAGAAGATCATCGCCACGAGCGCTGTGAGCAGGCGCATGCTGTCGGTCTTGTAGTAGTCGGCGAACATCTCGCCCGGCGTGATGTACCCGTAGCGTTTGCCGAGGAGCCACTGGCGCTTGAGAAACATGACGCCGGTGAAGGGGATGGTAATCGCGTAGAAGGAAGCAAAGGCGTAGGGCAGGCCGACGTTGAAGATCGTGCCCGGGTGTCCGACGAAGGTCCAGCCCGAAAACGACGTCGCCGTGGCGGCGAGGACGAAGACCCACAGACCGATCGTGCGCCCGGCAATGAAATAGTCGCTCGCCGTGCGGGCCTGCCGGGCCCCCCGGATCCCCCAATAAATGCAGTATGACCAGTACCCGAGGGTGAACAGGATCAGCCAGCTGAGTTTCTCCAAACTCAGAAGCCTCCGCGCAGTCTTTCCGCTTCCGCCACACGCTGGATGGCAATGCTGAACGCCGCCGTACGCATGGGGACCTTCTTCTCTTGCATGATGTGGACCACGTTCTGGTAGGCGCGGGACATGATGTTCTCTAGCTGCTCGTTGACGTGTTGCTCGTCCCAGGTGAAGGCCTGGATATTCTGTACCCACTCGAAGTAGGACACGGTGACTCCCCCGGCATTGGCCAGGATGTCGGGTACGATGGGAATGCCGCGCTCTTCGAGGATGGCGTCGGCGATCGTCGTCACCGGAGAGTTGGCCGCCTCGACGATCATCCTCGCCCGGACCTCCTTGGCGTTGTCCTTGGTGATGGAGCCGCCGAGGGCAGCCGGGATCAGGATGTCGCAATCCATGGTCAGCAGGTCGTCGTTGGATATCGACTCCCCGGAGCCGAAACCCTCGATGGTGCGGCGCTCGCGGCAATGGTTGAACAGGTCATCGACGGCAAGTCCGTCGGCGGCGAACAGGCCGCCCGAGGCGTCGCTGACAGCGACGATGGTGGCACCCATTTCGGTCAGCAACCTGGCGGTCCAGGAGCCGACGTTGCCGAAGCCCTGAATGGCGACGCGGGCTCCCTTCAGTTCGATATCGAACTCACGCGCTGCCTCGCGGGTGATGATACTGACGCCCCGCCCAGTCGCCGCCTCCCGGCCAGGTGAGCCGCCCAGGGAGAGCGGTTTGCCGGTAACGATCCCCGGCGTGTACCCGAAGCGCTGGCTGTACTCGTCCATGATCCAGGCCATGACCTGGGCGTTGGTATTGACGTCGGGAGCGGGAATGTCCGTATGCAGCCCCCAGGCGAGGCCGATACGTGTCGTGAAGCGCCGCGTCAGGTGCTCCAGCTCCTTCTCCGTCAAATTCAAGGGATCGCAGGTGATGCCGCCCTTGGCGCCACCGAAGGGGACGTCGACGAGGGCTGTCTTCCACGTCATCAAGGACGCCAGCGCTCGGGCTTCGTCAATGTCGACGTGTGGATGGAAGCGCAGGCCACCCTTCATGGGACCACGGGCCGTATTGTGCTGCACGCGGTACCCGAGGAAGACCTCGATCTCGCCGCTTGACATGCGCACCGGCACCTCGACCTGAACCTCGCGGAAGGGCGTCTTGAGCAGCAGGCGCTCATCATCGGGGAGATCGATGGCATCGGCGCCCCTGTCGAAGAGTCGGTTCGTGTTCTCGTAGTTGTTGATGCGTTCAGCCACAGTGAACTCCTCAGGCGCGTGAGACGAGGGAGAATGGTCGGAGGTTGATCAGCGCAGCGCGGTGGCCCCTTCGGCGGGGCCGAATGGTTTGGTCTTCTGAAGAGCCCAGTCCACTTGCCAGGAGCCACCCGATCGGGTCAACAGCCAGGTGCTGAAGCGGTCCTCGGTGACACGGGCGTCGCCGGAGGCGTAAGTCGCCGTCACCCGGTCCCGCGTCACCGCCACGGCCTCATCGCCGTGAACGGTGGCGTGCAGTACGGATCGTTCGAGGGAGTAGTCGACGACTTCGAGACGGTCATCGAGCCACTCGTCGATCTCCTCGCGGTCGGCGAATACGATCAACCACTTCGCCGGATTGGAACTGAAGTAGGCGTCCACCATGACGGCATCTTCCGTGAGACCGCTCGTGATGCCCGAGCGGCTGCCGTCGTTCCACTGCGCGGCCTGCTGCTGCAGTACCCGGACGACGTCGTCGGCTTCGACACGACCGGAGGCGGGTCCGGCCGTCGAATCTCCGAGGGCGACGACGACAGCCGTGGCCAGCCATTCGTCGTCCAGCTTGCGGAAGGTCCACAACAGGCTCTGCGTAAAGGGCGTGCGTGCACCGGTGGCACCGTCGATGACCATGCCGGAGTCCACCGTCGTGGCAAAGGCTTTGTCCTTCCAGACGTTGATCAAGACCACGGCCCGCTTGATGTCGTAGCGTCGAACTGCCAGGTCTGTCTCGAGGGCACGGCTTACGTCCTGGCGCGAGCCGTGCAGAACAGACCAGCCGCGGCCGTCGATGAGACCGCCCGCGTCATAGGCGACGAAGCGATCTTCGTCGTAGGCCGAAAGCACGAGTTCGGCGTCGCCCCGGCGACGTCCTGAGCGGTCCTTCTCAAGGGTCTGGCGGATGAGAATCGTCTCCGCTGTTTCACCGGCGGCTCGATCGGCCGGAAGCAACAGAGCCAGAGCGAAGGCGACAGGCAGCGAACGGCCGAGGAGGTTCACGAATCGGTTCCGTAGTCGATGAGTGTCAGTGGTCAACCGGCGCCCAGCTTCTGCAAAGCCCACTGGGCGTAGTAGACGACGGTCTCGGTGCTGTCTTCGGTCAATCGCTGCAGAGCCTCGCGGCTGGTGGGGTCGCCAAGGTGTCCCAGGGCGATGGCGGTGTTCCACCGCACCTCGGCTTCAGCGTCTTCAGTCAGGGACAACAGGGGGCCCAGGGCGCTGTTCACCTGCGCCTGTCCGAGGATCTGAGCGGCGCCGGATCGGAGACCGGAGTCGTTGTCGGTGAGGCAGGCGATGAGCCGCTCCTCAACACCTCCCGACAATTGCTGCACGCGCACCAAGGACTTGATCGCGTTCAATCGCAGCATGGCGTCGGCGTCGGCGAGGGACCGAAAAAGGAACTCTGACCCGCGTTCGCTGTCGAGCCTTACCAGCGATGATGCCGCATGGAAGCGGACGAGGTTGCTGGAATCTTCGAGCAGCGTCAGGAGTGGTTTGACGGCCGCAGGATCGCCAACAGCACCCAGAGCGGTGGCGGAGCGCCGGCGTATCTCCGGATCGTCGTCGGTGAGCTGCTCGATCAATTCGTCTCGAACGCGGCCCAGGGCCTGATCCAGGCGAGCTACATGGACGCCGCCCCCGTGCAACTCGACGAGGATCGGTACGCCATGGAAATTGGACCGCTCAAGTTCGCCGATCGCCATCTCCGCGAACTCCGGGTCGCCGTGAAGGACGGCCTGGAGGATCGTGTCCCACCCCGCGTCTTCGCCGATCTTGGCGAGGGACACGGAAGTCAGCAAGCGGATCACTGGGTCCTTGTCCTTCAACTGCACGAGCAGGTTCTTGACGGCCGCCTGATTGAAGCCGAGTTCACCGAGGGCGATGATGGCAGCGCGTCGCTCGGTATCCCGATTGGCGATCGTCAACCGACCCGTCATGCTGGCCACCGCCGCTTTGTGGCGGATGTTGCCCAGGACGGTGGCGGCGCCGGCGGTCGTCCTCTCGAGCTCGCCGCGGAAATCGCGATAGTCGGTGCCGCGGTAGAGCGCCGGGTTCAACAGCGCCACGAGCTGACGGGCGCCTGGGCGCCCGATCGCGGTCAGCGCCTCGACGGCGCCCTGCCAGCGCTCGCTGCCGACGTCGTTGGCGGCGAGCACTTCGATCTGCTCGCGAACCTGCTCTTCCGTCGTCGAGCAGCCGAAGGCGAGAGCGCTGACGACGCAGCAGGAAACGGCGCCCGCGAGAGATCGGGAGATGGAGCGTAAGTCAACTGGATACAAGCAGCTACCTCTCCTGTGTATAGAGCGTCTACCGGCTAATCTACGACCTGTGTGGCGGGGCAGGCAACCAGCTTTCGTGGTATACTTGGCGGCATGATGACATGGTTCGACTGGCTGGCGGCGCTGATCCTCGTCGCCCTCGCCGTGCGCGGCTACGGGCGTGGCCTCATCTTGCAGCTGGCGGCGGTCGTCGCCGTGGCACTGGGCCTGTTGGGGGGGCTCTACCTGCACAGCGGGGCGGCCGCCATGCTTCCCGACATCGGCCATCCCATCCTGAAGCTGGTGGCGGGGTTCACCGTCGTCTTCGTCGCCGTCGCA
Organism: Candidatus Latescibacterota bacterium; assembly: GCA_036339235.1. Classification (GTDB taxonomy): domain Bacteria; phylum Latescibacterota; class UBA2968; order UBA8231; family UBA8231; genus UBA8231. The sequence goes on from JAYZCA010000138.1 coordinate 8,252, forward strand.
CTGAGCGTCAATTTCCTGGCGCGTGCCCTCAAGGCAGCGGTGGACGCGCTGTTTCTCGGCATCGTCGATCGCCTGTTGGGGGCTGTGCTGGGCATCGTGGTCGGCGTGCAACTGGTGATGCTGATCGTGCTGCTCGTGGGGCGCTACCTTCCCGACGGCCTGGCCTGGCTGGAGACGACGCGCACCGCGCCCCTGCTCTCGGGCGTTTTCGACTTTGTCCTCCCCCTGCTGCCCGATCACTTTCTCGAGTTCTTCGAGCGGCACGGTGGCTCACCAGGGGACTGGCTGGAGCCACTGGATGAATTGCGCCGTGAGGGAGAACAGTTACTCGACGGCATTCGCCGCGACGCGATCTAGTCCGCCGCCTTGCCTCTTACGTAGGCGTAGGTCGTCGACCACTGCACATCCCGGTTGAGCAGCACCTCCTCGAAATAGTAGCGGACCCGCTTCAGTTCGGCGTCGTCGAGATGCCGCCGCAGAAAGCTGGCGAAGGTGCGGTGTTTCTCTCCGCCGGGGTTGAACCAGCTGCCCAGGTGCTGGCTCGACAGGCGCCGACTCGCCCTCAGGGTTTCCATCTCTACCTCCACATCGACGACGCCCGCAGACGCCCACATGGCCGCCAGTTCCTGCGGTTCCCAGGTGACTCTCGGGTCACTGGGGTCGGCGTAGATGTCTTCTTCGGCCTGCAGCACTCGAGCTGACAGATCATCACCGAGGGCATCCAGTTTGACCAGATCCGTCAGCCGCTGACTGCGACGTGGCACGGTTTCGGCGAAGCTGATGGCTCCGCCGGGCGCGAGTAGGCCGGCGATGGCGCGGATCGCAGTCTCGCGCTGCTCGAGGTCGCCGAAGGCGTTGCGGCCGATGATGGCGTCGAAGCGAACGTCTCCATCTTCCTGCTGGCCTACCAGCGTCGTCACCCGTGTGATGGGGCCGTCCAGAACAATCGGGCGGTCGAGCTCGTCCAGGTGCTGGCTCGCCATCTCGCGCACGCCGACGGCGGCGGTACGGTCCGTGCACAGCGCCCATACGGAACCCTCGGGAACCCGCCGGATCGCCTCCCAGGTCAGCAGCCCGGAGGCGGCGTCCACATCGAGCACGACGTGATGACGAGCCAGCTGCAGGGAGGCGAACACCCGCTGGCGCACGTGATCGAGTTGCCCTGACAGTTCGCCCGCCGCCCGCACCAGCCACTGGTCGCGCCTCCTGTCGTCGGGCGAGCGGGTGAGTGCCTCCGCATGGACGCGTTCACCTTCGACGACGGCGGCCAACTGCAGTTCTCGACGCCGCCGTACCCGATCGCCGATGTCGTGCTCGTGGCCCTGGTTCGAAGGTTCATAGAATATGCGACCGTGCAGACTGTCTGGCAGGTATTGCTGGGCGACCCAATGGTCGCGGTAGGCATGTGGATAGAGGTAGTTGGCCCCGTGACCCAGGCCCTCGGCATCACGGCTGGCGTCCTTCAGGTGGTTGGGAACCTCACCGTCCCCTTCGGCCTCGACGGCGGCCAGGGCGTCGAAGAAAGCGAAGGTGGAGTTGCTTTTTGGCGCCGTCGCCAGATAGAGTGCGGCCTCGGCCAGGTGAAAGCGGCCCTCCGGCAAGCCGACGCGATCGAAGGCCTCGGCGGCGGCGGTGACGACGGTCAGGGCGTTGGGATCGGCCAGACCCACGTCCTCGCCCGCGAAGATGACCATACGCCGCAGGATGAATTGAGGATCCTCGCCGGCGTAGACCATACGTGCGAGCCAATAGACGGTGGCGTCGGGGTCGGAGCCGCGCAGTGACTTGATGAAGGCCGAGATCGTGTCGAAGTGGTAGTCACCCCCCTTGTCGTAGAGCACGGCGCGCCGCTGGATGGACTCTTCGGCGACACCCAGCGTCACATGGATGACGCCCTCCTCGGCCGTGGTCGTCTCGACGGCCAGTTCGATGGCGTTGAGCAAGGCCCGGGCGTCGCCGTTGCATACCGCGACCAGATGTTCGAGGGCGTCGTCGGCGATCTGTACATGACGGTCGCCGTAGCCACGGGGGTCGACCAAGGCCTGCTTGACGATACGCCGAAGGTCCTTGGCTTCGAGGTCGCGCAGCTGGAAGATGCGGCTGCGCGACACGAGAGGCCGGTTGACGGAGAAGTAGGGGTTCTCCGTGGTGGCTCCGATGAGGATCACCGTGCCGTTCTCGACCCAGGGAAGCAGCGCGTCCTGCTGGGCCTTGTTGAAGCGGTGCACCTCGTCGATGAAGAGGATCGTCCGGTGACCGTAGAGGTCGTGACGCTCCTTGGCCTCCTTCACGGCGGTACGGATGTCGGCGATGCCGGCAAGGACGGCATTGATCGTGATGAAGTGGGACTTCGTCGTGTTGGCGATGACGAGGGCCAGCGTCGTCTTGCCGGTGCCGGGTGGGCCGTAGAAGATGAGAGACGACAACTGGTCGGCCTGGATCGCTCGTCGCAGCAAGCGGCCATGTCCCAGGATGTGATCCTGACCGACGAATTCGTCGAGCACGCGCGGTCGCAGGCGCGCCGCCAGCGGTTGATCGCCGGAATCACCCCGGCCGGCCTCGAAGAGGTCGAGGGATTTTCGCGACGTGCCCTTGCGACGTGCGTCAGTCATTGACACCGGGAGGGAGACTCCGAGGGGAATAACACGGGGAGGAACAGCCGGACCGGAGAAGGTCTCGACCTCTAGCTCGGTGAGCCGTAAGATAGAGGGCTCTCCATCGACTCACAACGCGCAGCGCCGCAAGGGACGCCGAATTGGCGACGGAGCCCACTACCGACGAACAGCTGATCGAGTGCATGACGGCTCCATCCGACGCCGTGCGCGACGCCGTCGCCCGCTACCGGGGCGACGTCGTCATCCTCGGTGTGGGCGGCAAGATGGGCCCCACACTGGCCGAGCTGCTCGTGCGTGCCGGTGGTACCGAAGGCGGCAGGCGCGTCATCGGTGTAGCTCGCTTCTCCGATCTGCAGGCCCGTGCGCACCTGGACGACATCGGCGTGACGACAATCCAGGCTGACCTGCTCGATGACGGCGTACTGCATGACCTGCCTGAGGCACCACACCTGTTCCTGCTGGCCGGGTTCAAGTTCGGCTCCTCCGGCAATCCGTCGATGACATGGGCGATGAACAGCCTGCTGCCGGCCCGTGTCGTCGAACGGTACCGCGACGCACAGATCTCCTACGTCAGTTCCGGCAATGTCTATGCGTTCACGGCGGTCACCGCCCGCGGCGCTACCGAGAGGGGCGCCACGGAGCCCGTCGGCGAGTATGCCCAGTCACGTCTCGGCGGCGAACGGCTCGCCGACTACGCGGCGCGCTCCACGGGGGCACAGTTGTGCACATTGCGCCTGTTCTATGCTACCGAACTGCGCTACGGCATCATCCACGACATCGCCTGGCGTGTGTGGACGGGGGAGCCTATCGACGTCACCATGGGGTACGTGAACCAGATCTGGCAGGGGGACGCCAACGCCTACCTGGCGCGCTCCTTCCCGCTGTGCACAGACCCGCCGACGACGCTGAACATGACCGGGGAAGGGGTGCTGAGCGTGCGTGCCATCGCCGACAGGATCGGTGCCGCCGTCGGTCGTGAGCCGGTGTTCGTCGGGCACGAGGCAGACACGGCGCTGCTGGGCGATACCACGGCGTTGGTGGAGCGTCTCGGATCCCCCGAGACGCCGATGGACGATGTGATCGACTGGATGGCCCACTGGGTGACGATCGGCGGCACCAGCCACGGAAAACCGACGAAATACGAATCCCGCACGGGCGACTTCTGAATGAAAGCACGGATCCGTTTCACCGAACAGTTGCGCGGTACCCTGAACCCGCCGTCCTCGAAGAACTACACGACCCGCTACCTGCTGGTGGCAGCGCTGGCCGACGGCGAAAGCGTCGTCCACTATCCGGCCCAATCGCAGGACGCCGACGCTCTGCTGCGCTGTCTTGTGGACCTGGGCGCCGGCATCCGCGAGGAGATCGACGACAGCGGCGGCCGACATCTTCACGTGAGCGGCTTCGGCGGCAAGCCGAAAGGCCCCGGAGTCCTCGATGTGGGCAACGCGGGAGCCGTGGCGCGCATGCTGATGGGTGTGGGCGGGCTGCTGCCGAGCGTGCGTTTCGAGACGCCCTTTCCCGAATCGCTTGGACTGCGGCCTCACGACGAGCTGTTCTCCGGCCTCGAGCAGCTGGGGGCCAGCGTCGAAGCGGCCGGCGGCCGACTGCCGGCGACGATCCGCGGAGGCGCCCTGCACGGTGGCACGGTGCGCATCAGCGGCAGTCGTTCGTCGCAGTTTCTCAGCTCGCTGCTCTTCCTGGCGCCGATGGTGGGCGAAGACGTGCGCATCGAGATCACCGACGAGCTCATCTCGCAGCCTCTTGTCACCACGACATTGGAAGTGATGCGTCAGGCTGGCATCGTCATCGACGTAGCCGATGACCTGCTGTCCTTCCAGATCGCCGGGGGACAGTCCTACCGGCCAGGTGAGTACCGTGTCAACGGCGACTGGCCGTCCTCGGCGGCGATCCTGGCAGCCGGCGCCCTGACCTGCAGTGGCATCATCGTCGAGCGGCTGTTCGAGGACGGTCAGGGCGAACGCGCCGTGCTCGACTGGCTGCGCGAGACGGGCGTTGACGTATCGTGGGACGGTGAGCGCGTCGAGCTGCGCGGCCACGACGGCCTGCGAGGTGTCGACTTCGATGGCGATCAGGCGACGGATGCGGTCCTCGCCATGCTGACGGTGGCAGCCCATGCCGACGGTACGAGCCGCTTCTACGGCATCGGCAATCTGCGCTACAAGGAGTGCGATCGGATCACAGTGCCGGTAAACGAACTGCGCCGGTTCGGTGTCGACTGCCACGAGGAGGGGGAGGCCATCGTCGTGCGCGGGCGAGCCGCCGGCTACGATGGGGGACACGAGGCTCAGACCTACCACGATCATCGCGTGGCGCAGATGCAGGCTCTGATGGGACTTCGCAGTCTCGACGGAGCGGTCGTTCTCGATGCGGAGACGGTGGGCAAGTCATATCCGGCGTTCTTCAATGACCTCATCGGCCTGGGCGCACAGATCGACATAGAGTCTGATCGATGAAAGTCACGGGTCTGCGAATCGTCGACGTTGACGCCAGCGATCGCGGTCACTGGCTCTTCGTCGTCGTCGACACCGACGCCGGCATCACGGGTCTGGGTGAGGCCAGTCAGAGCGGCAACGATCGGCTGGTGCAGGCGGCACTTCTGCAAATGGGTGAGCAGATCGAAGGGCAGGATCCGACGCAGCCCGAAGTCGTGTGGGATCGTCTGGTGGGCGGGGGCGGCAGCGTGTTCTCCGGCAAGTCGGGACGCGTCGGCGCCACGGCGATCAGTGCCATCGATCAGGCCCTCTGGGACATTGCCGGCAAGGCTCTGGACGTGCCGGCGTGGCGCCTGTTGGGCGGCCGTCGCCGCCAGCGCATCCGCTGTTACGCAAACCTGAATCGTGGCACGAAGGATCGCTCGCCGGAGGGATTTGCGCGCCAGGCGGCGGCGGCGGTCGCTGCAGGTTTTCGTGCCGTGAAGTGTACTCCCTTCGACGAGGTCCGTGGTGGCCTGGCGGACCGTGACGGCGTCGAGTCCGGACTCGACCAGGGCGTCGCCCGGCTGCAGGCTGCGCGTGAGGCCATCGGCGGCGAGATCGAATTGCTCGTCGACTGTCACTGTCGTTTCGACCCGCCGCTGGCACAGAAGCTGGTGGAAAAGGTGAAGCCGTTGAATCTCTACTGGCTCGAGGAACCTCTGCCTCGAGAGCAGGTGGAAGCCATGGCCCACATTACCGCACACTGCGGCATCACCACGGCCGGGGGTGAGTCATTCTTCGGTCGCTCAGGGTTCCACGACTATATTCTCCGGCGTGCCGTCCACGTCATCATGCCTGACGTCAAACATGCCGGAGGGATCACGGAGTTGCGCCGTATCGCGCAACAGGCAGAACTCGAACAGATTCCAGTGGCGCCACACAATCCGGCGGGTCCCGTGTCGACGATGGCCGGCGTACACGCGGCGGCTACGATCCACAACTTCCTCATTCTCGAGTGGGCTTTTGGCGAGGTGCCCTGGCGCGGCCAGCTGGTGCGGCCCGCCGAACTCGTCGAGGACGGCTACATCGCTGTGCCCGATGGCGCCGGGCTCGGCATCGAGCTGGATGAGGCTGTCGTAGCGGCGCACAGCATCGCTGCCGGTACACCGGAACAGACGAGGTCTGCACAATGAGCCTGTACGACTGGCTCGCCATCCTGCTGTACTTGAGCGCGACGATTGCCATCGGGTTATGGATGAGCCGCAAGCAGGAGGATCTCGACGACTATTTCCTCGGCGGCCGCACCATTCCCTGGTGGGCGGCCCTGTTGTCCATGGTGGCCACCGAGACGAGTGCCGCCACCTTCCTGGGAGCGCCGGAGCAGGGTTACATCCGCGACATGACGTACCTGCAGTTCTCGGTGGGGACGATTGCGGCACGCTTCGTCCTGGCGTCGGTCTTCATCGCCGCCTTTTACAGGCTGCGCGTATTCACGGTCTACGGGTTCCTCACCGCGCGTTTCGGCGCGCCAACGCAGACGACGACGGCCTCCGTGTTCCTCCTCGGCCGGTTGTTCGCCAGCGGCGCGCGGCTGTTCATCGCCGCCATCGCCATCGAGGTCGCCACGGGTCTGAGTATGCAATGGAGCATCATCCTTCTCGGTATCGTCGCCGTGGCCTACACCTGGTTCGGCGGCATCAAGGCGGTGATCTGGACCGACGTACTGCAGGCAATCGTCCTCGTCGGCGGTGGGACCATCGCCCTCTTCAGCCTGCTGGGAGACGTGCCGCTGACGGTGGGAGAGACCGTCGATTTTCTTTCCGACCACGGCAAGTTTCGCATCTTCGACTTCGGCGACGGCGGCGGATGGGCCATCCTGTCGAATCCCTACCATGTGGTGCCCGCCGTCATCGGTGGTTTCTTCCTGACCATGGCGACACACGGCACAGACCACGACATGGTGCAGCGACTGCTGACCTGCCGTGAGAGCCGCGAGGGGCAGCGTTCCCTCTGGATGAGCGGTCTGGTGAGCGTCCTGGTGACCACATTGTTCCTCGGTGTCGGTCAGATGCTGTTCGTCTACGTGCAACATCTGCCGGTGGGCGATCCCATGGGCATCGCCGCCGCGACGCTGGCCGAGTCAGGGAAGAACGGGCACTTCTTCCTGCATTATATCGTCAGCGGACTCCCTGCCGGTGTCACGGGTCTCGTGCTGGCCGCCGTGTTTGCCGCCGCCATGTCCAGCCTCGACTCAGCGATGAGTGCCATGTCGGCCACTTTCGTCACCGACATCTACCGCCCCCACTTCCGCCGCGATGCCGGCCAGCGGCACTACCTGCTCGTCGGACGTCTGTCGACAGCGGTGATCGGAGTCCTGCTCGTGGGCGTGGCTCTCCTCGTCGTCCACTACTACGAGGCAAACCCGGAGACAGACCTGCTGTCCATCGCCCTCGGAGTGATGACGTTCTTCTACGGCGCCCTGCTGGGCATCTTCCTGATTGGGTTCATGACGCGCGACAGGGGCAGCAGCCTGACGAATGCCATCGGCGCGGCTGCCAGCATTCTTCTCGTCATCCTCGTCAAGCAGACGACGAGTGTCGGCTGGCCGTGGTTCATCGTCATCGGCACGCTGGTCTGTTTCGGCGTCGCCTTCGCGGGCCGGACGGCGGCGGCAGTGGCCGACCGCTACGCGGAGTCCGGCTGATGCGCCCCGTTCTGATCATGTGTCTGACCCTGGTGGCGGTGTCCTGCCTGGCGCAGGGCTTCGGCGGTTCGAAACATCCGGTGCAGGCGCGCCTGGTGGTGGAGACGGACATACAAGCCGGTTCCGACTTCGACATCGCCGTGGTACTCGACATGGTGCCCAACTGGCATACCTACTGGGTTTTCAGCGGCGATGCCGGTCTGCCGACACGCGTGAAATGGAACCTGCCTGAAGGCTTCGCCGCCGGCGACCTGCGCTGGCCGGGCCCGCACCGCTACACGGAAGGGGGAGACCTTACCGTCTTCGGTTACGCCGACCAGGTGGCCCTGTTCACCAACGTGCACACGCCTGCGGTTCTGCCCGACACGATCCGCGTCGGCGCCGACGTCTCCTGGCTCGTGTGCGCCGATGTGTGTATCCCGGGGGACACGAGCCTGACGTGGAGTTACGTGCCCGAGACCCCGATTCCGGACACCCGTGTTCTCGCGGGCTACCGCCCCCTGCTACCGTCTCTGCTGTCAGAGGACGCCCCGGTTTCCTGGACCTACAGCGTACGGGATGTCGATGAGGTGCGGCAGGTGGAGGTGCGCGTCGAGGCCGAACGTGGCGGCCATGGCCTGCCCGACTTCTACCCCATGCCTGTCGGTGCCGGCGCTTACATCGACGCAGGGCCACGAATCGAGCACGAGCCGGGCAAGGTGACCTCGCGGCTGGAGATTGTCCCGTACAGCGGAGAGCCTCCCGTTCAGGTGCTGACGGGCGTGATCGCCTATGAGTCGGCCAACGGCGATCCCCGCTACCGCAGCATTGCCATCGATCTGGACAAGGCGCCGGCGGTGACCTTCGATCTGCTCGGCACGGATTACACGCTCGATGATGACGCACGTGGGGGAATCTGGGGCTTCCTCCTCATGGCCGTGATGGGGGGGCTGATCCTCAACCTGATGCCCTGCGTGCTGCCGGTCATCTCGCTCAAGATGATGTCTCTCGTGTCACAGTCCGGGGAGTCGGTGGCCCGTGTGCGGCAGCTGGGCCTGACGTTTACTGCAGGGATCCTCGTCACCTTCCTGGCGCTGGCGGCGACGGTGGTTGCCATACAGGCGGGTGGCGAGCAGATCGGCTGGGGCTTCCAGTTCCAGTCTCCCGCCTTCGTGTTGTTCCTGACAGGGCTTGTCTTCGTCCTCGGTCTGAGTCTCTTCGGTGTCGTCACGATTCGCCTGCCGGGGTCCAGTTCCTTCGGCGCAGTCGCCGATGGCGGCGGTGTCGGCAGCAGTTTCCTCAACGGCGTGCTGGCGACGATCCTGGCGACGCCCTGCACGGCGCCGTTTCTCGGCGCCGCTCTCGGATTCGCCTTCAGTCAGTCCGCCGGAATCATCTTCACCATCTTCTCCGCTGCCGCTTTCGGTATGGCGCTGCCGTACTTGGTGCTGGCCTGGCACCCGGGCTGGATGCGCTACCTGCCGAAACCGGGGGCCTGGATGGAACACTTCAAGCAGGGTATGGGCTTCCTGCTGATGGCGACGGTGCTGTGGTTGCTGTGGGTGCTTGGCAAACAGCTGGGCATGGAGGCCGTCGTCTGGACGGGCGCGTTCCTTCTGTGTCTGGCTCTGGGTGCCTGGCTGCTGGGCTCGTGGGTCGATCTGCGCAGCAGTGGCAGGCAGCGCCTGGCGGCCTGGACGGCAGCTCTCGTGATCGCCATCGCCGGCTACTTCATCTTCCTGCGACCGCTGCTCGTGCAGTCCGTTGGCGGCCAGGCAGTGGCATCGACTGCAGATGTGGATTGGGAGGCCTTCGAGGTCGAACGCGTCGAGGCGCATATCGCCGCGGGGCGCACGGTGTTTATCGATTTCACGGCAGAGTGGTGCTGGACGTGCAAGGTAAACGAGCGCACCGTCCTGGCCGACGCCGACTTGCGGGCCCGTTTCGAAGAACTCGATGTCGCCCTGGTGAAGGCGGACTGGACCAGCCGGAACCCCGAGATCACCGACATGCTGCGAGCCTTTGGTCGCTCCGGTGTGCCGCTCTACGTCATCTTTCCCGGTGGCAGGCCGGAACGACCGCTGGTCCTGCCGGAGGTCATCACCGCCGGTATCGTCCTGGAACACCTCGAACGGGCCCAGGCGCTGTCGCAGATGAAAGGTTTCGAGTAACCATTTACAAGATTCGAAGAGGAGAGATTTCCCGATGGGTATTCTGACGACGGTGGTGGGGAGCTATCCCGTACCGGACTGGCTCGCCGCACACCCGTCGGAGCAGGGTCTGCTAGACGCGATGGCTGTGATCCTGAAAACTCAGGAAAACGCTGGTATCGATGTCATCGCCGATGGCGAACTGGGGCGCTTCGATGTCAACCACCCCGAGACCAACGGCATGATCGAGTATTTCGTGAATCCTCTGGGGAATGTGAGGGCCGCGGTGACGCGCTCCGATGCGGCCACCTTCCGCAAGGACGAGGGCATGTCCTTCCGGGCGCGCCCCAGCGCCGTCGTCGACGGGCCTCTCGACGAAGGCACCCTCGATCTTCCCGGCGACTTCGCCAAGGCGCGGGGCCTGACGACGCACAAGCTGAAGTTTACTCTCACCGGGCCGCACATGCTGTGCAAAACGCTGCTCGACAATCACTACGGAGGCCACGCCGAACTCAGCCACGCCATCGCCGACGTGCTGGCGTCGCAGGTGGCTGAAATCGACGCCGACGTCGTGCAGGTGGACGAGGCGAATCTGCCGGGCCATTCGGAGGAATGGGAGTGGGCCCTGGAGGGAATGAACCGTATCCTCGATCAGGTAAAGTCCACCCCCGCCGTCCATCTGTGTTTCGGCAATTACGGCGGTCAGTCAATTCAGCAAGGCAGCTGGAAGAACCTGACCGACTATCTCAGTGGCCTGCATGCCGAACACGTACTTCTCGAGCTGGCGCGCCGTGGCAACTGGGAGATCTCGGCGCTGAAGGAGATCGCGCCGAAGGTCCGTTTCGGTCTGGGAGTGGTAGACATCAAGACAAACGTCGTGGAATCAGCCGAGGACATCGCCCGGCACATCGGCGAAGCGGCGAAGGTCATCGGCGAGGAACGCATCGCCTACATCAACCCCGATTGCGGCTTCTGGATGTTGAAGCGATCTGTGGCGGATCGCAAGATCGCGGCCCTGGTGGCCGGCCGCGATCTCTATCAGAAGGCCGGGAGCTGACGGCCCCCAACCGCGCGGTTTGGGGCCGCCGGACTATCCTTCGAGAATGCGGACCACGTCGCGCCGGCCCATGTCACGCACGCGCAGCAGCGCAATGCGATGATGGGAGCGCGGGGAGGACATTCCCTTTTCCCAGCGCACGATCGTATTGGTGCTGACGCTGAGCAATTCGCTGAGTTCGGCTTGCGACAGATTCAGGCGCAGGCGGTGACGCTTGATCGACGCCGGTGTTACGCGGGCACGCGTCGACTCCTCCTCTCCGGGCGCATAGAGAGCTGTCCCAGTTTCGGTGGCTGTCTGGGCGACCATTTTGGAAAGCGCTTGTTCCAGCTTCTCGAGCGACGCCTGTTGGGCACGAACGGTTCGACGCAGTGTTTGTACCTGCTTGCGCAGAGGGTCACAGACATTGCGAATCTCTTTGCGCGACACACGGCTGATCTCCTCCTTGAACACCTGACCTACATTCGGCATGTCTCGAATCAATCCTTTTTTTGGGTAAAACTGGCGCTCCACAAACGGACGGAGACGAAGAGATTTCGATCTGAGAATATGTAAAAATCACCGTTATATTAAAGATCACACACATATACTATGGTGATCCCTGAATACTGCAACCCTTATGACTTCCTGAACGGTGAGTGACGAGGATGACGCAGACACGGAAGCGACCACACGTTCTGCTCGTGACGACCGATCACTGGGCTGGTTCCCTGCTCGGTGTCTGTGGTCACCCATGCGTGCGCACGCCGACGTTGGACCAGTTGACGCGCAACGGCGTACGCTTTCCCCGGGCATATGCAGAGACGCCGGTGTGCGTGCCGGCGAGACGTACGCTGATGACGGGCTGCCCGCCGAAGATGCATGGCGATCGAGTGTTTACCGACATGGAGATGCCGTCGTTGCCGACGATGGCGCAGACCTTCCGCGACGCTGGGTACCAGGCGTACGCGGTGGGCAAGCTGCACGTGCATCCGCAGCGGGCGCGAATCGGTTTCGATGATGTATTGCTCGCCGAAGAGGGACGCACGCAGTGGGGGGTGACAGACGACTACGAGGCCTATCTCACTGAACAGGTTGTTTCCGGTAGACAGTTCCTGCACGGAATGGGCAACAATGATTACGTCAATCGGCCATGGCACCTGGACGAAGCGCACCATGTGACAAACTGGACGACTCGGGAGATGGCGCGTCTCATCAAACGTCGCGATCCGTCCCGGCCAGGGTTTTGGTACCTGTCCTACTGTCACCCGCACCCGCCGCTGATCCCGTTGCGCGACTATGTTGACATGTACCGAGAACGGCCGATCGACACGCCGAGCATGGGGGAGTGGGCGGAAGATCCTGCGACTCTCCCGCACTACCTGCGGCGTAACCGTGTTCGGGGGGAAAGGATGGCGGACCAGGACGTGCGTACGGCGCGCCGCGCATTCTACGCGCTGTGTACGCAGATCGACCACCAGTTGCGCATCGTCATCGGCACGTTGCGCGAGGAGGGGCTACTCGAGGACACGATCATCCTGTTTACCTCCGATCACGGCGACATGCTAGGCAAGCACGGGCTGTGGGCCAAACGCCTGTTCTACGAAGAGTCGGCACAGGTGCCGATGATCCTCGTGGGCACGGCGGCGCACGGCCGCGATGGCACCGTTGCATGTGACACCCTCGACGATCGACTGGTGGGCTGGCAGGATGTGATGCCGACCCTGCTGGGACTTGCCGGGGTGCCAGTTCCCGATATCGTCGAGGGGCGCTCGATGGTGACCGGCCCCCGTCGGGAGACGCTCTACGGCGAGGTAGGGGAGGGGGCCAACGCGACGCGCATGCTGCACGACGGACGTTACAAGCTGATTTACTACCCGGTGGGCAACCGCGTGCAGCTATTCGACCTGGAGACGGACCCGGAGGAGTTTACCGACCTGTCCGAGTCAGAGTCTCATGTCGATATCCGGCGGCGACTGGAGGCGGCCCTGGTGGACGAACTCTACGGCAATGACGAGGCGTGGATCCGCGATGGTGTCCTGATCGGTATGCCCGACGAAGAGACATCGCCGAGTCCGGATCGCGGTCTGTCCGGCCAGCGGGGATTACACTAGCTCTTCTTGATGGCGTGGCCGCCGAACTGGTTTCTCATGGCGGAGAGCATGCGGTCGGCGTAACCCATTTCGTCCCTGGAGCGCAGGCGGGCGATTAGGGAGTGGGTGATGACGGGGGCGGGGACGTCGAGTTCGATGGCCTCGGCCACCGTCCAGCGGCCCTCGCCGCTGTCGGACACGAAGGGGGCGATGGCCTGCAGATCCTGGTCTTCCTTCAGCGCCTCCGCCGTCAGGTCGAGGAGCCAGGAGCGGACGACGGATCCGTGGCGCCAGATCTCGGCGATCTGGTGCAGGTCCAGATCGAACTCCGTCTTCTTCTTGAGGATGGCGAAGCCCTCGGCGAAGGCCTGCATCATGCCGTACTCGATGCCATTGTGGAGCATCTTCGTGAAGTGCCCCGATCCGGTGGGCCCCACGCGACCCCAGCCGAGCTCGGGCGATGGTGCGAGGGTCTCGAAGATGGGGTTCAGGCGCTGCACCGCATCGGCATCCCCGCCGATCATCAGGCTGTAACCCTCCTTCAGTCCCCAGACCCCGCCGCTGGTGCCTGAGTCGACGAAGTGAAGCCCTCTTTCGGCCAATTGGCGGCCACGGCGCACCGTGTCCTTGTAGTTGCTGTTGCCACCGTCGATGACGGTGTCGCCTGAGCTCAGCAGGCCTGCCAGCTCCTGCACCGTTTCCTCCGTCGGTTCGCCGGAGGGGACCATAACCCAGACAGCCCTCGGCGTCTCGAGTCTGTCTACCACGTCTGCCAGTGACCTGGCTCCGGTGGCGCCGCCTTCGCTGGCTTGCTCCACGGCCTCGGCGCTGCGGTCATAGACGACGACCTGGTGGCCGCCCTGCAGCAGGCGCGTTGTCATGTTGGCGCCCATACGCCCCAGTCCGATCATTCCCAATTGCATGTGGTCACTCTCTCTTCCAGCGGGCCGGCACGTCAGGCCGCCCGGCTCAGTGAATGGCGGAGCGCAAGGCGCTCTCGATCGTCTTCAAGCCGACGGCTACGTCGGCGCCGAGGTGCAGGCGCAACACGCGGCGCCCGCCATCGAGCAACGCCTGCCGGTCGCCCAGGGCCTGCGCCGCCTTCAGGGTGCCGAAGCTGACGGCGGAAGTGGGACCGCCCGGCTCGTCGGGAATGCCGAGGTCAGCAGCCGAGTCACAGGTGATCTGGAGAAACAGCCCTTGACCTCCGTCTCCCTTGTGAAGCTGTCCGGTGGAATGCAGGAAACGGGGGCCGTAACCGGTTGTTGTGGCCAGGTGGAGCACGTCGCGCACGTGGCGGCGGATGTCACTCAAGCTGGCGTCGGTGGATGCACCGGAGGGCAAGTAGGCCTGCAATGTCAGATAAGCGTTGCTGGCGGCGCTGCCCAGGAACTGTCCAATGACTCCGGCGAGAGTATTGGCAGCGATGTCCCCATAGACGGAGATGCCTTCCACCTCGAGAGCCGGCGTCAAGGAAGGCAGCCTGCCCTCGGAACGGTATTCATCCATCATCGAGCGGGCCAGAATCTTGGCGGCCTCGACATCAGGCTGGTCAAAGGGGTTGATCCGCAGCAGGTGGCTGGCGATGAGGGTCGCTACTTCCCAGGCGAACACCAATCCGCCCACATCGTAGATGTCTTCGATCTGCAGGTCGACGACGGGGTGGCCGGCAGCGACGAGAGCATCGACAGCGTCGCCGTCGCACGGTTCGCCGACCTGCCGCAGGCGAATGAAGAGGCGGTCGTCGCCGTAGACGTCAGGTGTCCCTGTGGGCTCACCGTCAACGGGGAGGATCCCTTTACCCTCCTTGCCCGTGCTCTCGGCGATGAGCTGCTCGATCCACACGCCCAGAGGTGCCAGGGAAGGGGAGGTGATCAAGGTCAGCTTGTCCCGTCCGGCGAGGGCGGCGGCACCGATGGCAGCGCCGAGTCTTACGCCGATACCGTCGTCGGTGATGTCGCTCGCGGCGTCTCCACCGCTGGCCAGCAAGCGTTGCACATCGACGCCGCCGAGACGGGCAGGGAAGATGCCGAAGCAGGACAGGGCCGAGTAGCGGCCGCCGATGTCGGGATCGTTGAGAAACGTGTGACGGAAGCCGAGGTGGTCGGCCAGATCGGTCAGGCCGCTGCCCGGGTCGGTGATGGCGACGAACTGGCGCCCCGCCTGCTGACGGCCGACGGCGGCGACGGCGAGACCGTAGCAGTACTTGGTGAAGGACAAGGTCTCGACGGTGCCGCCGGACTTGGTGGCGGGTACGAACAGGGTGCGTGCCGGGTTGAGGCCACCGGTGGCTCTGCTGACGGCCTCGGGATCCGTACTGTCGAGAACGGAGAGGTCGAGGTATCCCGGAGCGACACCGAAGAGACGACGGAAGACCTCAGGCGCCAGCGACGAACCACCCATACCCAGCAACAGGGCGTGGGTCACGCCGTCAGCACGAAGGTCATCCACGACGTCGTCGATGCCCTGTAGTTGGGCCAACATGGCCGTTGGACTATCCATCCAGCCAAGGCGATTGCTAATCTCGGTGGGGTCCGGCTTCCAGACCGTGTGATCGCGCTCGATGATTCGCTGCGCCACCTGCTGGTCGCGCAGGGAATCCCGCGCCATTTCCACATCGGCGGAGAGCGGGCCGAGGCCGGAAAATGAGAGTGTCACGGTCATGTATGTCTTCCACCGGTTGACCCCCCGAAGGAGGCTTGTATCTTGAGCGCCCGTGGTGATGAGCAGGCAAGGCGTCATGACTCGATGAGAGGAGATCCACGTGTCCGTCCGTCTCTACCAGCACGCCGAGGACATCTACCTTACCGGCGCTGGCGCCACGCCCTGCCTGCGCTGGTATCGCGATGCCGGGCGCTGGATGGCAGAGCCTGTGGACCTGCCTGACCCAGCCACAAGTGTCACCGTGGACGAGGTACCCGACGATCTGCGCGAGGAGCTGCTGGCCTTCGTCGTGCGCGCCAGCGCCATGGGCGCTCCGGCATCCCAGCGCTTCGGCAATTAGTGCACGTCGCCCGCTGCCTGCCTGCCGGCAGCCTGCTTCTCGTACTCGGTCTACTGGGCTGCGGTGACGGTGACAGTGCCAGCCCGGTCACATTGGAGGACGACAAGAGCGCCTCTCTCGTCGGGGCCTGGCACACGCAGGGCGATGACCCCGACCTCGGCGACGAGGTCGATGTCCGCCTCGAACTGATGGCGTCCGGCTCCCTGCGCGTCACGGTGACCCAGCCCGGTGGAGCGAGTCTGAACTTTCCCGGCACGTGGACCCTGACCGACGACGTGCTTCGCCTTGTCGGTGTCTGGTTCCAGCCGGATGGCGAGGTCGAGGTGCGCTGCGAAGTGGGCGGCGACAGGCTGATTCTCTACGCCGCCGACGGCAGCTCCCAGACGTGGGAACGTCGTCCGTAACCGGTTATACGACGAGGACCGAGTTATCGCCTCCGTACGGACTGGGGCTACGCAGCTGGCAGGCGGGATCCTCGCGCCATTCGCCGTCGACGACGAAACGGTATTCGTAGGTCCCGGCGGGGAGATTCATCCAGGTCCTGAACACGTCATCCCTGCCGCGCTTCAGGGGACGGGCGTCAGGATCCCAGTCGTTGAACGTGCCGGCGATGTACACCTCGGTGGCGTCGGTGGCAAGAACTTGGAAACTGGCTCTCTTCTTCGTGGTTTTCTTGGAAAGCATGGGTCGATCTTCCGAATTTAAGTGTGGGAAATTCATGCACGACAGGTGCCGTGCGAGAAGATACGGGACCCTCCGTTAGGACGAAAGACATGCGACTCAACCCAATTCAGACCGAAGCCTACCAGAAGGACGGCATCCTGCGTGTCGAGGGTGCTCTTAGCGATGGGGACCTGCAGCCCGTAATCGACGAACTGACGGCGGTGGTCGACGCCAGAGCGCAGGAGCTTCACGCCGAAGGGGAGCTGCCCGAACTGCACGAAGACGCCCCCTTCGAGACGCGCGTCGGCCTCCTCTATGCCCAGTGTCCGCAGATCACAAAGGGTGTCGACATCATGCATTACCGGGGCGAGGCGATCTTTCGTTTTCTGCGCAATGTCAACCTGCTCGACGTGCTCGAAAGCCTTCTGGGTCCGGAGATCACCTGCAATCCCATCCAGCACGTGAGAGCCAAGCCGCCGGACCGCTTCGAGCCCACGAGTGGGCCGTCCTTCCACATGGCACCCTGGCACCAGGACGCCGGCGTCATGATGCCGGAGGCCGAAGCCAGCAATGTCATCACGTGCTGGCTACCACTCGGGGACGCCACAGCCGACATGGGCTGCATGGAGGTGATCCCCGGCGCTGTCGAAGGTGGCTATCTGCGGCATCAGAACGAGGGCGGCACGACGATTGTCCCCGAATTCATGCCCGATCGGGAGGCACGAATAATGGACTGTCGCAAGGGAGACCTGATGCTGATGAGCCGTTTCACGCCGCACCGCTCCCGCCCGAATGTGTCCGATCGATGCCGCTGGTCACTGGACATGCGGTACCAACCGACGGGACAGCACACCGGGCGGACCGGACACCCCGACTTCGTCGTGCGCTCGGCGGCGGATGGTGGATCGGTACTCACAGATCACGCAACCTGGTGCAGTTTGTGGGTCGACGCCTTCGAAAACCCAAGCGGTGTGGTCACCCACCGTACGGAGTAGCTGAATGTCTGCTGCCGGGCGGAACTCGTTGCGACCCATTATATTGTGCACACTCATGAGAGTCGTGTGGTGAAGCCGCAAAGGACATTTATGCGCCCCACGCATATCAGCCTACCTCCCGGCCCGGAGCGATGAACCCAGAAGCCGCAGCCGATACCGCGGTCCTCGTCAGCGCCGTCCTGATGCTGGTGGCGATCGGCTCGCAGTTGATCACTGCCAACTTGGTGACGTGCTCGAAGCGGGTCTACGCCAGGCTGGATGTCCGTCGGAAGGAGGCCGTCGCCAGCTTGAAGGAGATGCAGCTGAAGACGACCTCCGCCAAGGGGACTCTCGAGTTCTGGGAGCGCCGGCGCACCGAAACCACTCACCGGGTGCAGGACGCGGCGCGGGATCTGGAGAACTACATCGCGCAATATGAGGAAGCGCAGGAAGACGGCGAAGGGGACACCGAGGCGGCCGGCCGTGATGACGTGGGTCCGGTCGAGGAGGAGGCAGCCGAAGCCACCACTGGCGTCGCGGATCCGCATGAGGCTGAGTCCAGTGAGGTGCCCGCAGATGAGGTTGCCGGAGAGAACGAGAGCGGTGACGGCGCAGCGCAGGAGACGTCGCTGCCGCCGAAGAGTTGACGACGGCCCTGACGGTGATCGAGTGTGATGTCGCCGTCATCGGCGGTGGCCTGGGGGGTGTCGCCGCCGCCTTGGGCGCATGCCGCTCTGGTGTGCGTGTCTGCCTCACCGAAGAGACGCCGTGGATCGGGGGCCAGGCGACCTCTCAAGGCGTGTCGGCGCCGGATGAACACGACCACATCGAGACCTTTGGCGCCACGGCGAGCTACTATGAATTTCGCGAGGCGATCCGTGCTCAATACCGCCAGCGGTATCGGCTGAGCGAGGGGGCGCGCGCCGCGCCCTTCTTCAACCCCGGAGACGGCTGGGTGAGCCGGCTCTGCTTCGAACCTTCGGTAGGTGTGTTGGCGTTGGTGGGCATGCTGCTGCCCCAGATCGAGGCCGGTCGCCTGCAGATCCTCTACAAGACGCGCCCGGTGGCCGCCGCACGGGACGGTGACACCATCACCTCGGTGACCGTGGAGGGAATCGAGGCACAACGCACCGAGATTCGTGCAACCTGGTTCCTCGACGCCACCGAGCTTGGCGACCTGCTGCCCCTGGCGGATGTCCCCTGGGTGACGGGTGCCGAATCGCGCCAAGAGACAGGTGAACCCGACGCCAGACCGGATGGACCCGCGCCTCAACTGACGCAGACTTGGACGATGCCCTTCGTCGTCGAGGTCTGTCCCGGTGAGAATCACACGATCACGCGCCCCGACAACTACGAGCGGATGCGCGACGAGCAGCCCTTTACCCTGACTCTGACCTACGGGGAGCGCGAACTCACCTACAAGGTCTTCGAGGTGGTGCCCGACCTGCCCGGGGCGTTCTGGACGTATCGCCGCATCCTGTCGGCCGGCTGTTTCGAGCCGGGTGAGATCGCTGGTGACCTGGCGATGATCAACTGGCCGGGAAACGACTTCAAGGGGGGCGACCTGATTGCCGCTACACATCAGGAGCGCCAGCTCCTCATTCAGCAGGCCAAGGAACTCAGCCTGGGTTTTCTTTACTGGCTGCAGACGGAAGTGCCCCGTGACGACGGATCCGGACACGGTTATCCCGAACTGCGTCTGCGCCCCCACGTGCTGGGCACCGACGACGGCATGTCGATGGCTCCCTACATCCGCGAGTCGCGCCGCATCGTGGCGCGCACGACGGTGCGCCAGCAGGACGTGTCCGCCGACTACCGGCCTGGCGCGCGGGCGGCGGACTGCACCGACAGCGTCGGTGTTGGCTGGTATCCGATCGACATTCACGGGGCGCCGGGGGATGTAGTTGCCACCGGTCCCACGCGTCCATTTCAAATTCCCCTGGGTGCCCTCATCCCGAGGGACGGCCCTGCGAATCTGCTGGCGGCGTGCAAGAACATCGGAACCACCCACATGACAAGCGGCTGCTACCGCCTGCACCCGATCGAGTGGAACATCGGCGAAGCCGCTGGTGCACTGGCCGCCTTCTGTATTGGTGAGGGCTGCGGCGCTGCCGCAGTACACGAACAGGAGCAACTGCTGCGGCGGTTCCAGACACGCCTCGTCGAGGCGGGGGTGCCCCTCTACTGGTTCACCGACGTGCCCATCGGCCACGCTGCTTTCGCGGCGACACAGCGACTCGCCGTCGGCGGCATCTGGCAGGGAGGGGACGAGGACCTGCTCTTCCGGCCCGACGAGGTGCTCGACGATGCACAGCGGGCGCGATTGTCCAAAAAGGCTGGTGCCGATGTACTGAGCGCAGATGCGATGTCGCGCGCCGATGCCGCCCTGGCCCTGGCTTGACATTTTGGCCAGACGGCTGCACGCTAGGAGCGCGTCCGAGTATTCCATTTGGGCTGCGGCCGCGCCATTGACGCCGCTCGCGGCGTTGCGCTCTCTCTGTGTATTCGATCAATACGCAGTCGTTCGCGCGCCTTGCGTTCGATGCCAATGGCACGACCTCGCTGCCAAAGCGAATACTCGGACACGCTCCTAGTAGTCACGAGCCGCCTTAGCTCAGTTGGTAGAGCACCTGATTTGTAATCAGAATCAGGTGCTTTTTATAAGTCTAATGAGGCGCTACAGTTAGGTCACTAAGTGAAATGTCTACAGATAGATATGCTATAGACACACGGTCCTTCGTGAGAGAGATCTGTTAGGAATCTCACGTACAGAAAACGTACAGCTGTCTTCCACGACTTGTGGCCACCGGGCAAATCTGGTGGCCCTTTCTGTTTCTGAGTCAGTAGAACTACAGATAGCAGTGGTTTGCCTTATGTCCTTCCTTTGGAGAAATACTCTCTAGACTAGCTGAGGTAGTCATGCGAATCCATTTCAGGCGCCTAAGCTCTATAACCCCACTGGCCTTTGGCTTATGCGGTCTCCCGCTCATCGCTAAAGAGGCTTTGGCCGACGTCATTGGGGGACGCGCCCGCGCGGACGTCCATGAGCAAGGCCAATCCGGAATACATACCGTAGACGATATTGGTTTGGGTCGACATTTCAGGCTCCTTCTTCGAGCGCTGCGCGGTCCTCGGCAAGGATCTGCGCCCAGGCTGCCCGCTCGCGGTCCTCGCAGCGGTCGTCCTCGCCGAGGAGGCGCAAGATGCGGCGATCGTTGCAGGTGCGGGCTTCGTTTTTGAGCGCGTCGATCAAAGGGTGTCGGAAAACGTCGCGGTGCGGCAAACCGAAGCGCTGGAAGTAGGCGCTGATAAAGTAGCGGATCTCGCCGGAGGTGTTGACCGAGCCGGCGTGGAGGATCTCGTTGTGAGTGTAAACCATATCGCCGGCCTCTAGTTCGACCAGTTGCTCGCCGAGTTGGGGCACGGTGAGGTCTTCGTCGGGAATAAAAGTGTAGTCGAGATGCGAATCGACCAGGATGCGCAGGTTACCGGTTTCCTCGTTCATGTCCTGTAAATAGGTGATGCTATTGCAGGCGGTGGGCGCGGTGTAGACCCGGTCTTCGCGGTGGCTGCTGCCTCCATGTTGGCCCCAGACACCCGAGTAGTTGAAAGCGTCGCGGTGCCAGCGGTCGACCATTTTGCGTTGTTCGAGCGGGCGGCTGGGGTAACCGGTGATTTCGTAGCTGTCGAGCTGGACAAAGGGGCCCATGACATGCTCGGCGTAGTCGAGTAGTGTGGGGTTGAGGATATGGTCTTTGAAGAGGTGGTTGAGCTTCTCGTGGCTGAGCAGGTTGGTGATGCTGGCGCGGATCCGGTCGGGGTGCTCAGCGTGGCGGCGATGGAACTCGGGGTCAACGGTCCGGCGGATTTCTTGAAAGCGGTCAGCCGGCATATAGCCCTTGAAGACGGTGTAGCCCTGGCGGCGATATTCGGCGTAGTGGTCGTCGATGGTGCGGTGCATGGGTTTGAGTGATCCTTTGAGGTGTTAAGTTGTTGTTTAAATCCTAAGTCATTAAACGAAAAACCTAGAACTAAATGGGACAACCGAGATTGTCTGGGCCTACTGAGCAGCTAAAATTGATGACGTGGAATATTTGGGGCAGACTCAATCAAGCTCCGCAGTATATCATTAATGATAAAACCGCACGCCGCCGCACTATTGACAATATTAGGGAAAGTAACGCCGACATTATTGCGATGGTTGAAACATATGGATCGGCTCAGGAGATTGCCGAAGCACTTGACTTTCATTATTACACCCCTACCGCTCAGGCCAATCTTGCCATCTTCAGTCGTTATCCCCTCAGTAAACCTGGTACGCCTTCGCTGCTTTCATCGGGCTCTTTCATTGGGGTGACGGTAGAACTTCCCGGGGGAAGCAAGGTCCGCATCTACGATATCTGGCTTACTAGTACTGGACGGCATATCGTGAAGATCAAAGACAAGGAATTGCTCGATCTGGAATTTTGTGCTGGGGATGATATTCGGCATGCTCAACTTCAGGAGTTTCTTGGGCATTCAGACCTAGGGAGGTTTCTTTCGGATGAAGACATGCTGATTATCGTTGCCGGTGATTTCAACTCTGTGTCTCATCTCGACTATACAGCGGAAACCAAGAGCCAGAACTTAAACTTTGGCCGGATTCTGCCGATCAAGGCTTCGATTGCCATGGAGCAATCCGGTTTCATCGACAGCTACCGCTTTGTCCACCCGAAGATAACCAGCGAGACGCTTGGGTACACCTGGACTACTGTTGGCCAGGGATTCACCTACGAGGAGGCAGAGGGCTTTGTTCCTGTCGAAAAGAACCCGGAGCCGGAATATCAAGACCCTTATGCCCGGATTGATTTCATTTATTGTCTGGGGAAGCGGATCAAGCCGGTTGCTGCTCAGACAATTTCTCATCACGTATCAAAGAAGACGCGAAGTTTTCCCGAGTTTCCTTCCGACCACGCTGCTGTGGTGACAACGTTTGAGGTGAAATCGTCTACCTCCGGGAACAACGAGTAGTTAACTAACAACTGGAGACGACGGCACAGAGGCTGCACCTTAGTTTGTCAGGCAGTGCTATTTCCAATTGCGCAAGTGAGATTTGTCGGGCGAGCCGGAACGAGCGCGGACGGCGGGACCCACACAGCCCGGCCTGGGACTGGCAGTATGTCATCCGAACCCCATAGTTGTCGAGATAGAAGACGAGGGCTTCTCCATTGCCTGGACCGTGGATGTCGGGCAGGTAGTTATAGCGGTTGAGATTGTCGCGGAAAGTCTAGTCGTGGCCGTTAGGGTAGCGATGAAACGGATCAAAGAAAATGGGTTATGCGAAGTTCGCGCAGCGCTCTCCTGTCAGCGGTTGTCTGCAGGAAGTCAGCCCGGAGACCTGCGCGGCAAGATCGAGGGAGGGTAGGGTCGCGGTTCCTTGCAGCTTGCTCACTTAGGCGTGAACGCCCGGCACTTCGACGGCCACCACTTTCGCTACCACCATAGTCGGACAAGAAGCACCCCAATCAGGGCTTGGCGGAATCCCTCTCTAATAACCGTCGCTGTCGTCGTCTTCCTCCTCCTCTCCGTCTTCGCGCATCTCGTCGAGGAAGATGAGAAGAGCCAGTCCCAACACGAGCAGATATACCCATATCCACCCCACTGACCAGCCACGATCGTAGGCAGCTGCTCCCAACAGGACCAGCAGGAGGAAGATCCGCCATCCCCACCCCCAGATGACAGCCGAATTGGATTCGCCACGATTGGTAATAGTTGTGCGTATTGGTAATAGTTTTTTGTGGGTCTTCAAAACTGAACCCCGGTACAAAAATGGGTCTCGCGATTACTAATAAAGAACTCTATTAGCATAACCGCGACCGTACTCCAATTTACATATTCTAAACTGCTCGGGCGTATATCGTAACTTACGAATACGGCATCCCTTCTTATACTCGTTAACTGGGCCCACCCCTGTCAACGTTGACAAGGATTCCAATTTCACTTCCCAAGTTCGGCCAACATTGGCCAAAGTTCCCTCCGCCTACCTCTCCATTCAGACAAACAATCTAACCACTTCTTCGTCGAGTTGGAAAAGGATCTGTTCGACCAAGTCAGCGATTCAGATTATCCCGCTGAGATGGTATTCAAAACCGGTGAACCTTACGCTTATACTGTTATGGGTGGGACTATTGGGGTGAATTAAAAAAACCCTTGACCTCACGGACAATTCAGCCCCGTTTCTCTGTCGGTTCGTGAGAGAGGCGGGCCGCCAACTCTTGATCCGCTGCAGCCAGTTTCCCTGCCAGGTTGTCGACGACATTGAGAAGCATCTGGATCCCGATGGAGGTGTCTCGCTTGAACAGGGTGCTGAGAGCATGTGTGTCCATGGTCAACCCAGAGACCTCATCGTCGGCGACGACGTCGGCCACTCTGGGGCTGGATCCGAAGACCTCCATTTCGCCAACCGTGTCGATCGCTTCGAGGCGGGCGACTTCCTTGCCACCGGATATCAGAATTTTGACCCTTCCTTTAAGGAGAACGAGCATTGCGTCGCCGGCTGTGCCGGCGGCGAAAATTTTCTCCCCCGGCTTGTATGACCTGTGGTGGCTGATCTGGAGAATCTCCCCGCACTCGCGTGGGCCTAGCCCCCGGAAAAGTGGAATCTTCGCCAATAGGCTCATGAAATTCTGTCGTGCCAGCATGAGGTTATTCCTATAACAGTGTATTTGCGGTGACCGCGAAAAAACGATGGGGTTTTCGTCAAGTTTTGGGAGGAAGATCTGCATTCCTGTCCAACTTCACAGATCTTTTGGCAAGTGAAGAAATCGACTCCCCCCAACTTCTCTCAATGTTGATAGAAGTTCCAATCTCACCACCCCACCCTCGGCCAACATTGGCCGAAGTTCCCTATATCCACGCCATCCCATCCGCCAAACAATTTACACAATTCTCGGCGGGAAACCTTTTAAATCGTTGGGATTCAATGGTTTGAGCTGGGGAGACACCCCTTTTTCTCTGTCTTACAAGTGT
Source organism: Candidatus Latescibacterota bacterium (assembly GCA_036339235.1). Taxonomy (GTDB): domain Bacteria; phylum Latescibacterota; class UBA2968; order UBA8231; family UBA8231; genus UBA8231. The sequence goes on from JAYZCA010000138.1 coordinate 32,916, forward strand.
ATATAAATTTTACAAAAACAAT
>JAYZCA010000139.1:0-15433 GCA_036339235.1 Candidatus Latescibacterota bacterium
CCTATTTCACCTTCGGCGCCGAAATTCGTCTGGCCGGCGGTTTGACTCTGCGTCACGGGTACAGTCTGCAGCAGTCCGGTCTCGACGGGGACGAGGCTCTCGGCCTGTCTACCGGTGCCGGCCTGGATCTCAAGGGGATGCGATTCGATTACGCCTACGCCTCGTTCCCCGCCCTCGGTGACGTGCATCGCGTCAGCCTGAGCGGCCGCATATAACCAATTATCGCAGCAGGACCATCGAGCGAACCCGTCTTTCGGAAAAGGCTTCCAACCGTGCGTAGTAGACGCCCGAGGCAGCCTGCGCCCCGGCCGTCCCACCGACAGTTGACGAAAATGGGCTACGACTGCTCTGTGGTGGCGCCATCGCTGTCGCCGCGGCGTCCCGGTGTAGCGCATCAAGACCGATCCGGCGTGACGCGCTGACGTTGGCTCGCCAGCATCGCTCGGGGGACTTGGTGGCGGTCTGGGTTCCGGATGAAGAGCAGGAAGCGATCCGTGATCTGGTGCGTTGCCGAGAAGACTTGCTGATGTTCACCTCGACGGCACCACCTCTCTGGTGCTGTCACCCACCGAGCTCATCGAGAAACTCGCCCCCCAGGCGGCGTGGTCCCTCGAGGCGCGCGACGAAGATCTGCCGGTGTCGCTGGCGTGGGTCGCAGAGGTCTGTGGCGGATGTCGACTCCCGCCTTGCCTGTCGTGCAGATCCGGGGAACACGACCTGATCTTCACGACGAGGAACGGGACGCCCCTCGGGCACTGCTGGTATTCAGACAAGCTAGGCAAATCACTGGCCGAGAAGTCTGGGCTGCGTCCCATCAGCCTGCACACTTTCAGGAAGACCGGGGCCTCAATTCTGGAAAGCCTGGGAGTGAGTCGGGCAGAGACCCAGCGTTACCGACACTTATGTTCGTGTGTACATGGAGGAGCGTCGGGAACACATCGAGCAGATGGCGAACCTGCTGTTCGATACCCCCAGTTTCCCTCAATCTTCCCTCAAAGCTGGCTGATTCTGGCTGTGTCTGGCTGACACTATGACGCGCCTACCTCTGAAGAACCAGACACTATCCCGAGCCTCAGCACTACATGTCAGAGGGGAGACTTCCCAAGACGACGGCGTCGAGGGAGATGGTAACCTGGCTGTAGGCGTCGTCGCCTGGACTGCTCACAACGATGAGATGAGCGATACGGATTCCGGCTCCCAGTTCCGCGAGGTCCTGCGCGAACCGGCGTAGCGGGGCAGACGAACCCGCCGCCGTCAGCTCGAGATGAAATACGTTGAGGCCATTGCCTGCGGCTTCGTCGCGCCTGCGACCTGCGTGCACCGCGTGCAGGCCGCTGGCGACTGCCCGCTCGCCGACCTGCTCGAACAGTCGCTCCGCTTTGGCAGCTGGCACAGGCTGCAGGGGGGAGCCGGGGGAGGAGACCACCTCACCGACGATGCGGCAGGATGCCGGTGTAGCGCCAGGGGAGGTCCACGAGGTCCCGCGTACGTCAACTGTGTACGGGCGCAGGGAATCGAGGGCCTCCACCAGCGAGGCATCGCCCGCGAGGCTGCCTTCGATGACGAAGCCACCCGCGGCGTCGGCCGTCAGCGTCGTGACCTGCACCGCCGCGGGCAGCCACGCCAGCAAAGACAGCGATCGCAGCGCCGCAGCGCTCTTCGACGGCAGCTCGGGCGCTTCCATCACCTGGTGCCCGCCGTCGCCCACCGGCGCTGGCACTGCCGCCCTCGGCGTCGAGACCAACTCGGCCGCGCGCCCCCACATGGAACGCAGGGAGACCTGGCGATCGAGGGTGTAGAGTGCGGCGCTGAAGGCGCCCACCGCCACTGTGAGACCGACGACGATCCCCAGCCAGCGGTGATTCGAGGATTCCGATTTCAGTTCGATCCGGATCATGTGGTCGGCCTCAGGCGTCGGCCAGCCCGCGGAAGGCCAGCCCCGCCGCCACGGCATAGGCGCGAGGCGGGACCTGGGAGCTCTCCAACGCCCGCCCTGCCGCTTCGGTCATCGGCAGACCCGCGAAGGGATCCAGGTCGACAACCTCGTCGGCAAGTTCCTCGAGCCCGGCCCTCCCGCTGTCACCGTGACCCGCCACCCACAGGCGCCGGGCACTCTCATCCTCGTCGAGTTCGGCTTCACAGAGCCGCGCCAGCCCGTCGACGACGGTCACCTCATCGAGGGACCAGATGCTTTCACTCTCGTACTCACCGTCGCGCAGCAGAACGGCGCGGGCATCGTCGCCGTCGTTCTGGAGTATGACCTCGACGCCATCGCCTCCACCACGGCTCTCGAGGGCGTTGCACAAGGCGAAGGAGGCCATATCGAACCCGGGTTTGCCGACCTTGGCCTGGCGGCACAGGGCGCTGTGGAGATCGAGGATCTGCCGCCGGGCGGCGATAAAAAAACCGTGACGACGCGTCACCAGGGTGTCGACGACGTACTCGTCTACATCACGCCCCAGCAGCTGTCCCGCCTCCCATAGTAGCTGTTCGCGCGTCGCCTCTTCAGCGCGGGGCAGGACGAAGCGCCTCTTGATGAACGACGCCGCTCCCGACAGTGCGAAATACGGCCTCTCGGCACCGATGCCACTGCGGCGCAGCAGCCGCAGCGCCTCGACAAGCCGAGCGCGGTCCTGGTCATCTACCAGCGACTCGGGCATCGACAGGGGGCGCTCCGTGCGCACAACCGCACAACGCGACAGTGACACGCGCTGCCGCCGGCGTGACAACTCGACGGCGTAGACAGCGTCGGGCACGACGTGGATTCCAGTGCAGTGTATGGTGGAAGAACGGAGCACGGCAGCCTTCGGGAATCTGAGGTCAGTCCGTCGACACGAAAGGGCGCAGGCGCTTCACCGTGGCAGCGCCGATGAAACGAACCCGGCGCAGGTCGTCGACGCTGGCGAAGGGGCCGTGCGCCTGTCGATGCTCGATGATGGCTGTCGCTGTCTTCGGGCCAATATGGGGCAGCGACTGCAGGCGGTCGACGCTAGCCTGGTTGATCGACAGCGGACCCGCCTCCAGCACCGCTGCCACCGGCGCCTTCGGCACGCCGACGAGCGGGTGTCGATGGCACCGGGGATCACGTGAAAGTTCTCGAAGCGATCCACGTGAAATGGTCGACCACGGCGATCATCATGCCCAGCAGCAACGCCCCGCTCAGGAACAGCACCGCCACCGCCTCCTGTCGGTTGAGGTCGATCAAGATAGGCCCCCGTTCCCCATCGGCGCTACCTGAAGGTCAAGGTGCCGGACATACGCAACTCGCGGACCTTCCGCGCTTTTTCCGAGATATTGTTGCGGTCGTTCTCGACTCGGATCACGCCTTCGCCGCGGAAGGTGTCGCTGAAGCTGTAGGTGGCACGCAGTTGTGCGTCCCACCGATTGCTCGAGGAGATGGCCACGAGCTTCTCTTCCCCCGTGGCGCTCTCGCGCACCTGCGAGCTGATGTTGATCTGGAAGTTCAAGTCGATATTGGATTTGAGCTTGCCGAGCAGGGGCAGTTCGCGAGGCCTCAGCTTGTAGCGCGTGTCGATTGTCGTCGTCGTCTTGGCGTTGCGGCCCGAGCCACGCAACGGCGGCCGCTGGCTGGCGACGATCGTCGAATCTGAACGGTCGGCGATCTCGTAATCCGTATCGTTGGAAGTGCTGCTGGACACCTCGATACGCGTTGTCGGACCGAAGCGCCACTGTCCCGTCCAGGAGACCCGCCACTCGTTCGACTTGCCCTCGCGCAGAAGGTTGGCCGGATCGAGACTGCCCTCGGCCTGGGCCGACTCGGTCTCCTCGTAGCGCAGGTTTACCTGGGCGCTGTTGAGATATCGACGCAGGCCCCACACCCGGTCCGCCCTGCCCCAGTTGACGATGACGCTGGGGAAGGTCTGCGATTGTTCCACCCGCAGACGATTCTGCGTGCTGCCGGAGCGGCGCGACTCCTGCTCTTTGAAGCTTGGCTTGACGCTGAATCCCATCGGCAGACGCAGGCCCGAGCTTACGTCGGTGTTCGTACTGCGGCTCCAGGTGTCTTGCTGTGTCAGGCCGACGCCGCGCTGGTCGACGCGCAGGCTGTCGTCTATGCCGAACTGGAAGGCCAGACCGGGGCGTTCCACCAGGTTGAAGTTGCGCGCGTCCGTGTTGCGTCGCCATGAGTAGGAAAATGGCTCGACGTAGCTGGCGCTGAAGTGTAGAAAACGGCGCACGAAAAAGGGCTGGGGTTCCGCCTCTTCTTTGTCCTCCTCTGGGGCGTCGTCGCCGTTGATTGATGCCCTGCGAGGTCTGCGTGACTTGATACCCGGCGCGCCGAGCGCTTTGAGTACATCGGGAAGGCGCAGGTTGACTCGCGCCGACAGCGTATTCTTGGTGTTCGAGTCGAGGGTCTGGATGACACGGTCGGCGCGCCCCTCGGCACGGCCCGCCGTGTCGACTAGGGACGCCTTCTGCCTGCGACGGGGGTCAGAATCTTCCTGGTAGTTGGCCTGGAACGAAAAGGTCGGATCCAGCCAGCGCACGACGCGCAGCTGCACTTTCACGTCGGCCTTCTGGTTGCGCATCACCTCGCGGCCGAAGGCCAGGCTTGCAAGGTCGTACTTCTTGCGCAGGTCACGATCTACCTGCAGGCTGTAGTCCCCCGACAGGGAGCGCAGCGGGTTCACCTTCGTAGTGTATGTCTCCTTCATCGTAAAAATCTCGTTGAGGGTGGTATCCCTCTGCCCGACTCGCCAGTTGGCGCTCTCCTGGTGATTCACGTTCACCGAATAGTTTGCCGTCGCCGGCACCGGGCTCAGAGTCGACTTGCGCAGCGTCTCCGGCATGAACTCGGGCATCCACGCCATGTACTGAATGCGCGGTTTCGGCAGCGGCATCCTGTAACTGAAGGACAGGCTTCGCGTGTCGCGATCGTTCACCGGCGTCACCGGGGACATGCCGCGATTCTGCGTCTGCGACATACGCATGTTCATCTCGTCCACCGTCCAGCGCATGAGCCAGTTCTTGCCTCCCTGCTTGCTGACCGAGATCTCCACGAACCTCTTTGAATTCTCGGTGCTCAGCGAGTCCTTCTCGTCCGCGCGCAACTCTACGTCCGAGTTTGGCCCGAACCGTGGCAAGCTTCGATCCTGACTGTAGGAGAACTTCACCGGCACCGAGAAACGCCAGCTCCCCGGCAGCACCTTGTGCAGGTTCGTCGTCGTCGACACCGACGTCGACAGGTCGGCGCTGCGCCGCTGGGTGTTCGACAGGGTGCGGAAGTCCTCCTGCTGCCAATTGACCGTGGCGTCCACATCCATAAAGTCCGCCAGTTTCGTCTTGAAACGCGCATAGGCGGCCACCCCCGCGTCGTTGCGCACCTCGTCGAGGCGCAGTTCATCAGCGTACACCAGTACCGTCATGCTCTGCATGTCGCTGTGGTTGCGCAGACCCAGTGTCAGCTGGCGAACCTGCTGCATCGACGGATTGCCACGCACGCGGTAGACGGCAGGCGCCCCGTTGCGCACGCGAGGATCGATGATCACCGTGTCGATCTGGGTCAACCGCATCCCCGTACTGTCGACACGCCCTCGCTGCAACTTGGCCTTCAGCTGTGCCATCTCCAGCAGGTCCATGTTGATCTCGTTGCGACGATCCCAGCCGATGAACACGCGCGTCGAATACTCGTAATAGTTGAGGGAGTCGGCACCGAAGCGCAGAAACAGCTCGAGGTCGCTCGAGTCCGGCTCCGGGATGTAGATCGCATTCGAGTCGCCGTGGACGAACATCTTCAGTTGCGTGTAGCTGGTGTAGTCCGCGTTGCGCGTCAGCACTTTCGTCGCCGCCGCCTGGTGGCCCGCGTCGAGATCGCTAACATCCAGGACCAGCGCCTGCTCGCGCTCGCGCACACGCGAGCCGGCCAGGCGGTTCACCCTGACTCCCGGCGGCGGCTTATAGCTGAGGTTCTCGTCCGTGCCGATGACGGTAACGTTGAACACCTCGGTGTCCGACACGACGCTGGCATCGTCTTGCAACCGGACGATGCCGTCCTCCTGCCACTCGTTGCCGATGATCTCCATCTGGGCGATCTCGACGCTCGAAGTGTCGCCGAAGGCCTCGTCGGTGACCAGCACCAGCCGGGCAAACTCGATGCGGCTGGAGTCGGGCGCGCCGATACGCTCGGTCTCGTCATCGTAGAGTTCCACGCGGAACAGCCGCCAACCCGCAACCGAGCGAGTGCCAGGCACGTGTGGATCCCTGGCCAGGTCGATGACGTGATGGTAGAAGTCATTGCGGGTGTTGAGGTTGCCGTCGTTGTTGAGATCCTCCGTGTCCGGCCGCTGGCCGCCCTGTGACAGACGGTTGCCCTGGGTCCCGTTGATGCGCCGGTAGTCTTCGCGGTTGCGCGAAGCGTCGTAATCCCAGTTGTCCTCCTCCGGATCGGCGGGGTCGCGGCCGTCGAACTCGGGCAGAGCGCGGAACTGCTGTCGTTTCTGGTCGTTGCTCAATCCCGCGGTGTCGATGCCGGCCTCGATGAGGTAGAAGTCCAGTTCGCCCTCGTCGGTGCGGCCGTCGAGGCCGATGTCCTCTGCCTTGGACACCTCGTTGTCGCCAGTGGTTCGTCCTGGCAGCGGCGTGTCCTCGGTGTCGATGTGTCCGTTCGGAATCCAGTCCTCGCTAATGTCCCCCAGGTCGATGTGGAGGACGCCCTCTTCCCCCCGCAACCACACATCGAGAAACTTCGACTGCGAGAAATCGCGCACACCGCCGGTGAACACCGTCATCACGCCGCCCCAGGTCTCTACCGCGTCGGGCCGGGGGACGACCTGCAGCGTAAGTACGTCGGTTTTGTTGTTGCTGGCCTCCACCTGATCTGCCTGACCGGGCCAGATCTCGGTGCGCAGAACGCGATTGAAGGGATTGAACCAGTGTGTCCTGCCGCGCCCTTCGGTTCCGAGGAAGGTTGCTTCCGACGCGCTGGCCGGCGTCCAGCGCGTGCGGAACACCGACAGAATCTCCGGCCGCTCGGCGCCCTCGAAGTCGTCGATGTAGCCCTGGCCCTTGGTGTTCAGATTTGGACGGCTCTGGGCGATCTCTGCCTGCAGCGTCACTTCCGATGGCGTCACCGTCTTCAACAGTGGCAGGGCATCTACCATTCGCGTCAGCAGGGGCGCGTCAAACCTGGTGCGCACGTCCACGTCCCACACCGTCGTACGCGCCGGTTCCGAGCCGACGCGGACCCGCTTCTCGGCGCTGCGCACGTTGTTGTAGATCACCGTGCCCCCCACCACACCGTCGCCCCTGAGGAACTCGTATTCACCGCGCATGCCCAGCAGTGTCTTCTGCTGGCTGCCCAAGCCGATCAGGTCCTGACTCTCGAAGGTGATCTCGAGGTCGGCGCCGGGATCGGCCACGGCGTTGGCCGTCTCGCCGATGAACTGCACCTCGCCGATGAAGGTGACGTTGTAATCCACACCTCGTTCCAACCGCTTGCCGTTGAGGCGCACGTTAACAGACTCCACGTCGATACTGGCCAGCCGCCCCTGGGTCAGGCTGATGCGCTGCTGACCGGAGCTGTTGATCACCTGGATGATGTAGCGACTCGCCTCGATCTGATCTCGCTGCTGCTGCTTGTCGTAGGCCTCGGGCACCTTTGTACCCAGCACGTCGAATCGCGTGTTCAGCGGATCGAAAGGGCGCAGGTCGGGGAAGATGAGCACGCCCTGTGCGCCGTCGAGGCCGACATAGTCGGCGTCGATGATCTGATCCGGCCGCGTGCCTGGATCCTGACCGTGCGTATCGAGGCCCATCAACTGCAGGAAAGTCTTGGTGCCTTCCGTGTTCACCGGCTCCGCTCCGGGAACCTCCTTGAGGATCTCGACGCGGATCTTGTCCTCGTCGAACAGTCGCCCTCGCGAGAAACCGCGTACGATGCGGTAGACGTTCTTCCACTCCAGATCCCACGTGGGAAAATCGGGCCGCGCATCGCGGGCCTTGATGAGCCGCAGGCGCAACGAGTCGGGCGGCGCCGGCACGCGGCCTACCTGCCGGCCACCCACGGTGCGGTAGGTGACGGCCAGAGCGTGCCGCTCCTGCACGGGGATACGCAAAATGACGTAGCCCAGATCGGCCTGGAGACTGTAGTCGTTGTCGGGATCCAGTCGGTGCCACGTGCCGACCTCGCTGAAGCCGGTGGTGGTGTTCGTCGGCAACGACGGGTCGATGCTGGCCTCGCCGGGACGGGCGAGTTGTTCGGCGTCGTTGTTGACGTTGAAGTCGTTGACGAAGATCTGCATCGACTGCGCATCGATCCGGTCATTCGGCTCGAAGTCGGCTGGGATGCCGGTGTTGAGTTCGGAGAAGTCGGTGAGGCGCTCGCGGTAGATCTCGTCGAGAAAGAACCACTGGTTGCGCACGTATTGGTAGTCGCGAATCTCGACGGTGTCGACCTGGGCGCCGCCTCGGAAGGTCTGCCGGTTGCTCTCCGATTTCTCGTGGCTGGCGATCGTGGTGAAATTCATCGGCCCCAGGCGACCCGAAGCGCGGATACCGAAAAGTCCCTTGTGCTGCTGGTTGAAGCCGAGGAAACGAGTGCTGGGCAAGGCCAGCGTCGTGTTGCCCGCCTGCACCTCCTGGAAGATGTCGTCCTCGTCGCCCTTGTAATCGAGCTTGATCTGATTTGCCAGCTGATCCGTCAGACTCTGCGAGAAGGCGCCGCTAAGAGACTCGGTATCCTGATTGATGCGGATGTTGATCGCTTCGCCGACGCTGCCTTCCACGGTGAACCGCGACTGCTGGTCCATGCTCAGCGTGGGAAACTTCGACGGTCGCCCCGCCAGCGTCCGCACTTCCCCCGCCGTCCATTGGCTCTTGCCGCCGATTGATGCGGTGTGGGAACCGTTGATACGCAACGAGCCTTCATCGCCGATCAGCCGGCGCACTACGGGTGGCGCCGGGATCGGTACGCGCCACTCTAGCCGATTGCGTCCGGATCTCGCCTGGCCGGCCGCTACTTTGCGAAAGTCGCGCCGCACGGCCTCCACCCAGGTCTTGTGCAGCACGTGTGCCTTGCCTAGATCGACGTAGCTGCGCACTCCCATCGTCAACGGTGGCCCGGCGGGAAAACCGGCCCGCATGGGCTGATAGTGCACGCCCGCCGAATCGATGCTGACGTTCTTGCCGGAAAATGGAGTGGCCCATTCGAGCATGGGTTGACGCGAGGGCCGGGTGCGCAGCAGGGGCTGATCCGGGCGCAGCGGAGCATATTCGATGGGTTCATGGAACAGTTCCCGCACCACCTGGGGCAGAGGGTCAAGGCGGAGGCCCGGCGTGGCCGCGACCAGAGTTGGCAGAGTCAGACCCAGGCACAATGCCGCCACACCGAGCCGGATCGCCGGGACGACCGGCGAAGACATGGATTCAGACAACTGTGCGGAGTCGGTTCGGCACACGCGCATACATTGGATCGGGATCCTGCCTGCGCTGACGGTATCTGCCAGCCGGCGGGGAGGTTGAGATGGACCGTCGCCCGACTCGGAATCCGGCTGACGGCGTCGTTTGTGCGCGCCTGCGGCGACGACACTGGCTGTCTTGCTTCCAGGCGGGCCGAATCGCAGAAAAACGCTGCTGCGCGCTGCGCGATACGCTGGCGTGGAAGGGCCTGACAACGTACGGGCCACCCTAATTTCCAGCAATCGCGCCGTGCGTCGATGGCGGCGCGCTGCAAATGTCGTTCCAGCCCCGGTACCGGGGGGCCTTGGTATATTCACGGAGAGTTCTACAGCCGGCGCCGTCACCGGCAGCACCCGCGACCGTCACCGGAAGCACCCAGAGTCCTTTGGCGAGCCGCTCATGTCCGTTTCCTCAGACCCGCCAGACCGCCCTTGGTTTCCCTCGCCCGATACCTCCTGTTCCAGCACTTGGCTCCCTTCGCGATGGGCTTCGGCCTGATCGTGTTCGTTCTCGTCATCGACGTGGTCCTGCAGATGCTCGACCAGGTCCTCAGCAAGGGCCTGGTGGCTGGCGTGGCGCTGCAACTGTTTGTCTACAATCTGGCCTGGATCGTCGCCCTGGCGGTGCCCATGGCGGTACTCATCGCTGTGCTGGTAGTCTTCGGCCGCCTCGCCGCCGACAACGAACTGCTGGCCATGAAGGCGGCGGGGATCAGCTTCTCCCGCGTCATCACCCCGGTGATTCTCGCCGCTCTGGTGCTGTCGCTGGTCATGATCTGGTTCAACGATCAGGTGCTGCCCGACTGGAACCACCGCGCCCGTGAGTTGGCAGCCAGCCTCAAGCGCGCCAAGGCGGCCCTCGTCCTCAAGCAGAAGGAAGGCGTCTTCCTGCGCGACCTCGGCCCCTACCACCTGCTGATCCGCCACGTCGACGAGGAGACCAACCAGCTGTCCGGTCTCACCCTCTACGACACGGGACAGCCCGGGCCGCCTACGACCCTGCGCGCGGCGAAGGGACGTATCGAGATCTTCGACGAAGGCCGCTACATGCGCCTCACCCTCGAGAATGGCGAGTATCACCGCATCGACGCCGACGACCCGGGGCGTATCTCCCGCGGCACTTTTGCGAGGCAGGTGCTCCACATCCGTGACAAGAGCCGCGACTTCTCCGGCTACCGCTCGACCTACCGCTCGGACCGGGAGATGAACGTCACCGCCATGCTCGGCGCCGCTGAGGGCTTTCGCGTCGAAAACGAGCGCGCCCTCGCCGCCATCGACTCCACCGTCGAGGCCTTCGTGCAGCAGGCAACCGGGTCGACCGACACTACCGGTTTCGCCGATCGTTCCCGCAAGCTGCGCAGTCGTATCGACAGGCAGCTGACCCTTGTGGACAGCCGCCGCCGGCTCGCCGACAGCTACCTTGTGGAGGTACACAAGAAATTCTCCATCGCCCTCGCCTGCGTCGTCTTCGTGCTGGTGGGAGCCCCCGTGGGCGCGTTGACGCGGGCCCGCGGCGTCGCCGTGTCGGTGGCGGTGAGCCTCTTCTTCTTTTTTGCTTTCTGGATGTTCCTCATCGGTGGCGAGGAGCTGGCGGACCGCGGCTTCGTCCCCCCCGGCGTCGCCATGTGGGCACCGGATGTCATCCTCGGCACCATCGGCATTCTCCTGACGCGTGCCGCTGCCCTCGACCGACCCCTGCTGGGTCTGCGCGAGCGGCTGCGCCGTCCGCAGGCCCAGCGATGACCCTCCTCGATCGTTATGTATTGCGCCGCTTCCTGGGCAGCCTGGCGCTGAGCGCCATCGCCATGTGGCTTGTCACTGTCGTCGTCGACCTCATCGAAAACATCGATACCTTCATCGATCACGAGGCGAGCCTGCGGCAGATCGCCCGCTACTATCTCTTTCGCACGCCGTACTGGGTGTTGCTGGCGCTGCCGATCACGACCCTGCTGGGTGCATTGTTCTCTCTCGGCGGGCTGGCGCGACGGTCCGAGATTGTCGCCGCCAAAGCCGCAGGAATCTCCCTGCACCGGTTGCTAGCGCCGCTCTACCTGTTCTCCGCCGTCATGGCCATTGCCGCCATGTGGTTCACTGACGCCATTGTACCCGCCGCCACCTACCGCTACAACTCCACGCGCGACGACATCCGTTCTTACAGCCGCACCGACGGTTCGCGCCGGCAGGTGTTGCTGCAGGACGTTGGCGGACAGTTCGTCTTCGCCCGTTCCTATGACCATCAGCGTCGCCGCGCCCACGAGGTCACCTGGGAACTGACCGACGGCAGCCGCACCGTCGAGCGCGCCACGGCCCGGGTGGCCCAGTGGCGGCCGGACCCCGGACGCTGGCTGTTGACCGACGGTCACTACTATCTGCTCGATGGCCCGGACCTGCAGGTCACCCCTTTCGACTCCCTCGCCCTCACGCACCTGACGCTGAAGCCGGGCGACTTCGCGCGTCAGCAGAAGAAGCCGGAGGAGATGGACTACGCCGAATTGTCCGGCTACATCCAGCGGGCAAGCGCCAACGGCGAGGACGTGACCCGCAACCTCGTCGACCTGCACCTGAAGATTTCCTTTCCCTTCACGTGTGTCGTCATCTTTCTCCTCGGTGCGCCGCTGGGTGCGGCCACCCGCCGCAGCGGCCGGGCCAGCGCCTTCGGCCTCGGCGTACTGATCTGCTTCGTCTTCTACGGTTCGGTGAAGGCGGGGCAGGCCCTCGGCTGGAACGGGATCCTCGCCCCGTGGCTCGGCGCCTGGCTGGCCATGTTCCTCTTCGGCGGTCTCGGACTATTGCTGCTGCGTCGCGCTCACACTTGACACGGGACCGGGCCAACGAATAGACCCCCGGCCGCAGGGCGGACGGGGGTCATCATGGATCGGGCGGCGCCTTCCCGGGCCCGGGACACCGAGTTCGTGTTGCCTACTTCAGCCCTTGCAGCAGGTGGAAGATCTTCAGCTTCAGCGCCGGGGAACGGCTCTTCCACTTTTCCAGCAGGTCGGCCACGTGGGAGTGCGTCTCGCCACCGGCAATCTTGTCGCTCAGATCCATCAGCATACGCGCCATGCGCTCGAGACAGTCGTCGGTGGCGTTCAGCGTCAACCGCTCGAGATCATCGAGCATCTCCGGGCCGAACACGTCCCGCGTGTTGTCCATGGCGGCCTTCATGAACGAGGCGTGGCGTCTGGCGAACGTGTCGTCGCTGGCGCTGCGATTCACCAGGTAGCGGATCAGTTCCCCCGAGGGCGCGTGCAACAGCGCCTGCGACGCCAGACGAGCGACGTGATGCCAGCGCTGCAACAGCTCCGTGTCCTGCGCGGAAGGCTCGGCCGTCCATGGTGGACGGCTGCGTCCCTCGACGAATAGCTCAAAGAGCGGCTCCTGCGGCAGTTGCGCCAGCACATGATTGAGCGCCTCACCGGTGACATGGCCGCCGACGAGAAGGAGATGGTGGGCGGCACGGCCCGTCAGGCTGGGATGTATTGTCCTCAACCGCTGCGTCAGAATGCGGTCTATGTCGGGCCCGCGGCCAACGAGAAGCGCGTCGAGCAGGGCCTCCAGCGTTGCCTCGCCCACAGGCAGACCGAGAGCAGCCTCACGCGACACAGCCGCCACGGGGTGCAGGAGGAATTCCTTTAGCACTTCGCGTCCGCGCAGCAGCCAGGCGATCGCCGCCGCCGCCTCCGGATCCTCCTCGACGCGGGCCCAGACCAGGACGCGCTCCAGTTGCGAACGGCTCGACAGCCACTGACGGTGGAACCCCAGGACCTGCAGTGCCGGCAGGCGCCGTGGATCGGCGCCGTCCTCGATGATGGCGCACAGACGGTCGATGCCGGCGTCGCTGGGTACGAGGACGCGCAGCTGTTCGACGGCCAGCACCTGCTTGTCTCCGTCGCCCTGCGCCAGCAGCGTCATCAGCTCTTCCAGGTCGACTTCAGGCGCAGCCGCCGGCTGCGCAGCGGCGATCGGTGCGATCGCCTCCTCAGAGGGGCGATCCCGTCCGTCGCCGGCCTCGTCGCGCAGGTGTCGGATGTCCATCACCATGTTACTGCCTCAGTTCTGTTCGCGATCCCGCAGGAAGAATTCCTGCAGGAACCAGTTGATCTGTTCCATCGCGATACGCGCCTGCACGAGCATGTCAGCGTCCGGCTCTTCGAGGAAGCGCTCCAGCATCGCCAGTGGATCCACCATGTCCGTCTTCAGCCGCTGAAACAGTTCCTCCTGCACCTCGGCCTGAATCTTCGACACCTCCTCCAACAGCGAGACGTCGCGGAGCAGGATGAGGATTACCGAGCCCGACGGCAGACGATGGCCGTGAAGGGTCACTTCCAACGGTCGCGGCGCCGTCAGAGAGAAGGACAGGGGCACCGCCGTATCGAGGGCTGCCAGGGGATCGACTCCGGTGAGTAGCTCGAAGGTGGCCCCGTCAAGCTGACCTGGTTCAACGCCCAGCATGTCGGCTGCTTGCCGATTCGACATCTCTCGGGCACCTGTCGGCAGCAGCACCATCATGCCGAAGGGCAGCTTATCGAGCAGATGGAACTGGTCCACGCCATCCATCGGCGACAACTCAGCCAGTGTCTGCTCAATCTCGCGTGTGACCGCGTCGCCCCTGCCGTCTACAGCGAGCAGGTCGAGGAGATCTTCGCTACCGTCGTCATCGATCTCCGTTGACGGGTCGATGATGACGGCTCCAGAGAGGGACTCCAGTGCCGGCAACGTACCGCCCAGATCGAGAGCCAGCATGAAGCCTGTGCCCGTGGCTCGAAGAAAGCCGGTGACGCACAGAGTATTCAGTACCTCTTCGAGGGCGGCCACCGGATCCCCCAGGCGCAGAGACAGAGCGGTGACGTCGTCATCGAGAAAGGGATTGGTCAGCCACTCCTCCAGCACACGACGCTGAAGATCGGCCTTTGGTGGTCCGGGAACGACCGGCAGCTCCCAGCCGTACATACTCATCCGTCAGCTCCAAGCTGCCGGCCTGATACGGCCGGCGTGCCACACGGTGAGCCCGGGGAGGGGGCGTCTAAGGGTTGTGCTGGGGGAGGGAGGTTGGTGAAACTACTTACAAACTGCTGATTTAATAGGGTGTTAGCAATATACGACGAGCCCGACGTGGAAGGCAAGGGGGAGCGGAATCCTGCTGGTCCCTCGATTGCAAGGTTGCTGGCATGAGTCAGGCCGCGCCTCGCGGCAGACATCAGGAAACACTGCAACTGCCGTGTTTTCTGCAGGATAGGCATTGAAACCCCGATCCGGCCGCCATTCAGGCGGGAAGATCTTTCCGCGTGTGTGGAAGAGATCGTCACATTTGGCGGGACCGACGAAGGCAGAGGGATACCATGAGCGATGTGGACGTAGCCAGAGAGAAACTGGGCCAGCAGGAAGACGAGACCGAGATCTCCCCCCGAGAGAAGGTGGCCGTCATGATGGTCGCCCTGGGACAGGAGAGCGCCGCCGACATCATGAAGTTTCTCACCGACTACGAGATCGAGGAGATCACCCACACGATCGCCGAACTCAAGCATTTGCCTGTCGACGTGCAGGATGAGGTGCTGGCCGAGTTTGAGCAGCACCTGCTTGCCGGCGAGTACATGAGCCAGGGCGGTGTTGACTTCGCCCGTGGCGCTCTGGAACGGGCCGTCGGGCCGCGCAAGGCGCAGGAGATCCTGGACCGTGTCCTGAGTACCGTCTCCTCAGGTTTCTATCTGCTGAAGAACGTTCCGCCGGAACAGATAGCTCCCTTCATCTCGCACGAACACCCGCAGACGATCGCCCTCATTCTTTCGCAGCTGGATTCCGATCAGGCCGCCGGCATCCTCTCGCAGCTCCCGGAGATGAGCCAGGCGGAGGTCGCCTACCGCATCGCCACGATGGAGAACATCACGCCGACGGTCCTGAAGCAGATCGAGGAGAGTTTGGAGGCGAACCTGCGCGACATACTCGGTGGCAACCAGGACGTGGGCGGACCGAAGGTGGTTGCCGACATCCTCAACCTGACCGGTGGTTCAGTGGAGAAG
>JAYZCA010000140.1:0-10849 GCA_036339235.1 Candidatus Latescibacterota bacterium
AATGCCCTCTTCGATCTGCTCCCTGGACTGCTCCTGGCGGGCCGCCATCTCCATCCTCTTTGCTTGCGAGGCGATGCTGCGGTCCTGGCTCGACGGCTCGGCCGGTGCCAGAGCCGCCCGGTAGATGATTTGCGCCTTGCGGATCGTCGCCTCGGGATCGCCGGAGACCTTCGATGTGTCGATGGTGACCTCGCCGCCGACGGCGTAGCGCTTGCCATCCGGCCCGGTCTCGTACTCGTAGGAAGCTCCGCCCCGGGCGTGGCCGCCGGCAGCGGACAGGTGCGCCTGTTCGTGCTGATGCACCTCACGATCGCGGGTTTCCAACTGTTCGACCTGACGCTGTTCCTCGTCAGTGAGTTCGGCTTCCGGGGACCCTGAGGGCACGGTATCCGCCCGGCCACCCTCGCCAGCGGCTTCCGCCTCGGCGGCGGGCAGGCTGGCGGTCCCAGATCGGCCATCGAGGGCCTCGGCTGCGGGTACAGCCGTCTGCGCCAGCAGCGATGGTGGTGGAAGGGTAGCGCCGATGGCCGTCAACGGCGACAGATCGTCCACGAGGGCGTACGCCGGGTCCAGTCCCGGAACCGCCCCCACTACAGGGAACGGACTCCGGGTCGCGCTGCTGGACAGCGACGTTCCGGCCAGCGGCGGGAACGGGAGACGGACGGAGGGTTCTGTCCGCAAGGGGGGCATGCTCGCGGCAAAGAGAAAGACGGCTTCTCTTCTCTTATCGGCGCGTCAGGCCCGAACTTTAGTGATCCAGCGAGATTTCTTGAGGATTCGTGAAAACGGCCTCTGGGAGTTCGTCGAACACAGCGATTTCCGTGTGGCGCCGACCCTCGAAGTCGTCGTTGAGCCAGATCTCACCGTAGGGCTGCCAGTTTGCCCAGGGCATCACGAAGGGGGGTTCCGCGGGGTTCCTCGTCGGAGTGTTCCCGGTAGAATGACCACTGGCGCACGAGACTGTTGTCGATGTCCACCCACACCTGGTAGCGGTTCTGCGGCGTCCGGCCCACGTCCCGGAAGGTCAGTTCGAGGATGTGGGCGGGTAGACCCTCTTCCGTCATTCCCTCGCCGTGGTATTTCAGCGTTGCGCCTGAGTCCTTGAGCTTGTATGGCATGACGAGCCAGTACGAATCTTTGATCCACGCGCGATGGGCCTTGTCCAGGCGCGCCGCCAGAGTGTCTACATCGGTAATTTCCACGCCTGCTGCCCAGGCGCGGCCGCTGCCATCGTGGATATTCGACAGGACGGTCAGTTCGCCGTCCTCGAAGCGGTGATTCCCCGTCCATCTGTCCCAGACGTGGCGGCGGCCCCCAAAGAATCGCCAGGTCAGATACCGGGTGCCGTCCCATGCGGAGCGACCACCGAGACGCGCCATGACCCGGTCCGCCAGCTCGATAGCACGCCGATCAGACCCGGCCTCATCGAAACCTGGGGTCGGGGGGTTGCCGAGCACGGGAGCCGTGACCTGCGGCTCCGGGGCGGGTGCCGCGGCCGGAGTCTCTGCCGCATCGTGGGGTGGGCCGCAGGTGACCAGAGCCAAGCCGAGGGCGACCACCAGGGCTGCGAAGGGTGCGCGGTGGATCATGAGGTCTTGTCCTTTCGCGTCGTCGTCGGGCCGAGGCGCGCCCACAGGGCTTCGAGTTGCTCCACCGGTTGGGCGAGAGTGTCGATGGCGTCATTCCAGAAACCGGGGGATTCAAGATCCACTCCGAGCGCCGCCCGCGCCACATTCTCTGCCCCATCCGACCCCGTGCGCCGCAGAAACTCCTCGTAACGTGGCAGGAAAGCGGGGCCCTCCTCGCGGAAGCGGGCAAACAAGCCGCGACTGAGCAGGAAACCGAAGGTGTAGGGGAAATTATAGAACGTGACACCCGTGATGTAGAAGTGCAGCTTTGACGCCCAGAACAGAGGATCGTCACCCCCCTCCTCCAGGACGTCGCCGAACAGGCGCTGCTGCGTCTGGGTCATCAGCTCTCGCAGGCGGCTCACTCCTACCTCCCCTGATTGACGCTCCTCGTGGAAGGCGCGCTCGAATTCGAAGCGCACCGGGATGTCCATCAGGTAGACGGCGCCGTGGGCCGTTTCCTGATCGAGGATGCGCAACTTGTCCTCGTCGCTCACCGCCTTGTCGGACAGGATGCCCTCCGTGAGGATCATCTCGCCGAAAGTGGAGGCCGACTCGGCCAGGGTCATCGGGTAGTCGTGACAGTAGGGGCGCGTATCGCGCAGCACGTGATGGTGGAAGGCGTGTCCCGCCTCGTGCGCCAGGGTGCGCACATCACCGGCACTGCCCTGGAACGTCATATAGATGCGGGGTTCCATCGTCATCAGCGACCCTGTGCAGAACGCCCCCGGGCGCTTGTCCGGACGCGGCTCCCATTCGATCCATCGCTTCTCGTACATCTGCCCCATGAAGGCACCCAGCGCCGGGTACGCTGCAGAAAACGCCTCCTGTACCTGCGCTTTGGCCTCCTCCCAGGAGATGGTCCGCTCCTCTCCCGACATCGGCAGGGGCGCCTCCAGGTCGTACCAGGCGACGCCCTTGGTACCCATGGCGTCGGCCTTGAGACGCAGGATCCGGCGCGCCAGATCGGCACGATCCTGGATCGCCTCGAACATGGCATCGAGGGATCGCCGCGTGATCTTCGCCTGGAACAGGGCGATATCGAGGAAATGATCGACGCCACGATGTTTGTTCAGCGTGTGTCGCGTGCCGGCGATGGCGTTGAGAGCGGCGGCGGCGATGTCCTGCACGCCTTCCCAGGCGTCGTTGCCACCCGCGAAGGCAGCCTGGCGTACCCTGCGGTCGGCGCGCGCCAGCAACGACCTGCGCTGGGCGATGGGCAACCGCTCCGTTCTGCCGTCGGGCCACACCATGTCGAACTCCATGCGCCCGGAGAGCGTATCGTAAAGACGCCCCCAGGCGTGCAGACCGTCGACGCCAAGATCGGCGGACAGACGCTCCTCGGGGAGGCTCATCGTCTTCTGGGCATCCTCCCGCAGGCGCCGGACGTAGTACGCACATCCAGCCAGTGTCGATCGGGCGGCGAGAGCGTCGATGTCGCTGTCGGTCGCCTCCCTTAAGCCGCGCATCAGCTCGACATCGAGCTTCTCCGCCTCGGCATACACCTGGGCGAAGGAGGCTTCTTCCTTCTTATAAGCCTCATTTGCCGTGTCCGCCGCCGTCAGGCAGCCGAGGTAGGAGCCTATGTGGTAGAGACGCCGCATCAGGTCTTCGCCGTCCAGCAGAACGCCCTCCCAGGCGTCGGCGTTGCCCGTGGCCAGCGTGTCGAGGGCACCGGCGCGCGCCTGCAGCGCCGCCAGATCGCCCGTCAATGTCTGCTTGAAAGCGCGCATTTCGGCCCCGCCGAAGGCGGGAAAATAGCTGGTGAGGTCCCAGTTCATCGTTGGCTCCATGGCAGAGAAGGTCCCACAGCGAGCTGTGTTGGCACACATGAAAAAGGGGACGGCCGACTGTGCGTCAACCGTCCCGTCGTGCGGCTGTGGCGCGTCAGGCCATACGAACCGACTTGACGACCTTCTTGCTCAATTGCACACCGCTGGCTTTTACTCCCTGTACGGGATATTGGCTGATGGTAAACTGCTCCTCGAGTACGCGCAGGCGGGGCGCCGGCTTGTACTCCAGTTCGACGGTTGCATCGTTGTTGAGAGTGAACTTGAGGAGCGTACCGCCGGCGGGTACCAAACCGTAGGCGCGGTTGAGGATGAATCCCTCAATCTTGCAGCGCTTGATCTTCGTCGCTCCGCTCTTGTCGCGGAAAACGACGTTGAAGACCTGTTCGTTGTCGGGAAAGCCGCAGTGTAACATGCCCTTGCCGACGAACAGCTTGTCGGGTGCGTCGACCACCGAGTAGGTGCCGTCCTTGCGCACCACCAGGACGCGGTCGTAGAGCGACACATCATCGATGTGGGTGCCGTCCACCTGATGGCCGAGATACCCGGTGGCTCTGTCGTAGCACAGCTTCTGATCGCGCTTGGCCGCTTCGCGCACGTCCACCCTGTCGAGTGAGGTGATCTGTGTGCGCCGCGGAAACCGGTCCCGGGACCTGGCGATCAGCGCTTCGAGGTACGCGATCGTGAAGGGAACGATCTCCTTCAGATCGTGACAGATCTGCTTGAGTCGTGACCTGAATTCGCGCATTTCCTTTTTGGCGCGTTCGATGTCGTAGAGCGAAATGCGCCGAATCGGGATACGCAAAAGCGTATCTACGTCGTCGCGCATGACCTCGCGCTTGATCTGTTTTTGGAACGGCTTCAGCCCGTCGAATACAGACTGCACCACGCCGTCCTGCGTCTTCTCCTCTTCGATCGCCTGGTAGATGCGCTGCTCTATGAAGATCTGCTCCAGCGTGCGGGCGTGAATCCGATCCTCGAGCTCCCCCTCCTCGACACGCAATTGCGCCTTGAGGATATCGACGAGGCGGTCGACGTTGTGCTGCAGCACCTCGGTGACGGTCATGATCCGCGGCAAGTCGCCATCGATGACGAGAAGCTCCACCGAGATCGACATCTCGCAGTCGGTGAAGGCGTAGAGAGCGTCCACTACATCGGCGGCGTAGACGCCCCGCGGCAGTTTGATCTCAATTTCCACGTTCTCGGCGGTGAAGTCCTGGATGGCGGCGACCTTCACCCTGTTCTTGCGCGCCGCGTCTTCGATGGAGCTGATCAGTGCTTCTGTCGTCGTGCCGTAGGGAATTTCGCGCACCACGATGCGTTTCTCGTCAGACGCGTCCAGCCTGGCCCGGACAAGGATCTTACCGTTGCCATCCTCATAGTTGGATACGTCGACCATACCCCCCGTCGGAAAGTCCGGGAATAGCTGAAAGGGCTGGTCCCTCATGTGGCTGACCTGCGCCTCGAGCAACTCGATCAGGTTGTGGGGCATGATTTTCGTCGTCATCGTCGGCGCGATACCCTCAGCCCCCTGCGCCAGCAGCAACGGGATACGTACCGGCAGGACAACGGGCTCCTTGTTGCGCCCATCGTAGGATTCGACGTATTGCGTGATCTTCGGGTCGAAGATGACCTCGCACGCCATCGGACTGAGGCGGCACTCGATATAACGCGCCGCCGACGCCATGTCACCAGTGTAGATGTTGCCGAAATTTCCCTGCTTGTCGATGGCCACATCCTTGTTGGCCAGGACGATCAGCGCGGAGAAGATCGACGCGTCGCCGTGTGGGTGGTATTTCATGCACTGACCGACGACGTTGGCCACCTTGTGAAAGCGCTCGTCGTCGAGCTCATGCAGCGTGTGCAGAATCCGCCGCTGCACCGGCTTCAACCCATCATCAAGATGCGGTATCGCCCGCTCCTTGATCACGTACGACGAGTACTCGAGATAGTTTCCGTCGTATATCTGTTTTATGTAGGCCAAGGCTGAATAACCTCACATTTGATCCAAGTCCACCAGCGGACGGCTGACTGTCTTTCCGAAAAGGTACGTTTGGGTTCTCTAAGGTCGCTTGGGGGGTCGGCCGGTCCTGACCCCGGAGCGCGTTCAGTCGCCGATCAGGAGCCACAGGGATGTGGCTACAGGCGACTCTTGTCGCAGCGCCGACGGGACGGCGGCGCGAGAATAGAGCGAAGGGTCAAGGCCGGCCGATCCCTTCCACCGAACTCAGACCATATTCTCCATGATATAGGCACGCCGCTCCGGCGTATTTTTCCCCATATAGAACTCAAGCGTATTCGACACCTCTGACATCTTGTCGATGGCGACCTTCACCAGCTTGATGTCATCGCCGATGAACTGCCCGAACTCCTTGGGCGAGATTTCGCCGAGACCCTTGAAGCGTGTCACCTCGGCGCCCTTCACCTTCTTCACCGCCGCGTCGCGTTCCTTACCGGTGTAGCAGTAACGGGTGTCTTTCTTGTTGCGCACGCGGAACAGGGGCGTCTCGAGGATGTAGACGTGCCCGGCCACTACCAGATCCTCGAAATAGGTGAGGAAGAAGGTCAGCAGCAAGTTACGGATGTGGAAGCCGTCGACGTCGGCGTCGGTCGCCAGGACCACTCGGTTGTAGCGCAACCCATCGATGCCGTCTTCGACGCCGAGGGCCATCATCAGGTTGTAGAGCAGCTCATTCTTGTAAACCTGGGCCTTGCCGCGTCCGTACGCGTTTTGCGGCTTACCCGTCATCACGAAGATGGCCTGGGTATTGGGGTCACGGGAAGAGACGATCGAGCCCGCCGCCGACTGGCCCTCGGTGATAAAAATCGTCGACTCGTCGCCGCGCTTGCGGTCACCCAGATGATACTTGCAGTCGCGCAGATTCGGGTTCTTGATCGAGATCTTCCGCGCGTTCTCCTTGGCTTCCTTCTTCACCGCGTTCAGGTCCTTGCGCAGCTTCTCGTTGTTGATGATCCGCTGCTCGAGCCTGTCTGCTGCCTCACGGTTCTTGTGCAAAAAATCGTTGACCGCCTCTTTCACGTCGTTGACGATCCAGCCACGTACATCGGTGTTTCCGAGCTTGTTCTTCGTCTGCGATTCGAATACCGGGTCCTTCAGCTTCACCGCCACGACACCGGCGATCCCGTCGCGAACATCGACGCCGCTGTAGCTCTTGCGGTAAAACTCGTTCACCCCCTTGAGCACACCCTCACGAAAGGCCGACTGGTGAGTACCGCCGTCGGAGGTATACTGGCCGTTGACGAAGGACCAGTAGGTCTCGCCGTAGCCCTCGGTGTGGGTAAAGGCGAACTCGAGCCGGTCTCCGCGGTGGTGGGATGGGGCATAGGTCACCTTTGTGTCATCCGTGCCGACCTCGCGCTCCAACAGGTCGAGGAGGCCGCGCTTGGACTCGTACTTCTGGCCGTTCAACACCAGCGTGAGACCGCTGTTCAGGCAGGCGTAATTCCACAGCCGCCGCTGCACGAATTCGATGTTGTAGTCGTATTCACCGAAAATCTCGTCGTCGGGTTGGAACTCTACGAGCGTTCCGTCCGGCTCGCCCGCGGCCTTGCCTCGTTTTGTTTCCTTCTTCAGATCGCCGCGCTCGAAGAGCGCCTCAGCGTATTGCCCGTTTCGGTAGGCGACAACGCGAAAATTGGAGGACAGGGCATTAACCGCCTTCGTACCGACGCCGTTGAGACCGACGGAAAATTGGTAGATCTCGTCGTTGTACTTGGCCCCTGTATTGATTACTGAGACACACTCCACCAGCTTGCCGAGGGGGATGCCGCTCCCATAGTCGCGCACGCGCACGCGGTTGTCCTTGATCCGCACGTCCACTTTGCGGCCGTTGCCCGTGATGAACTCGTCGACGGCGTTGTCGATGACCTCCTTGAGCAGCACGTAGATGCCGTCATCGAGGTCGGAACCGTCGCCCAGTCGGCCGATGTACATGCCGGTGCGCAGGCGAATGTGCTCCAGCGACGACAGCGTCCTGATCATGCTCTCGTCGTAGGATGTCTTACCGTTGCCGTTTCGCTTGCCGGCGGGAGTCTTGCCGTTGCGGCCTTTCGCAGATGGGCCCTTCGTGGCAGGAGTGAACAGGTCGGGTGTTGTCGTCATCGTCTGATCGCGTCCATCGGAACGAGCCGTGTGAGACCGCAACATGCGGCCACGCGCATAAGGTTCTGATGCAGCCTGTGCAGGGACGGACCGCCGCTAATCTCTTGAGAGAGACAGGAGGTCCTCGAACAGCTGGGGAGAGGTTGTCGCAATTTCCCAGGGGCCGCCCGGGGGAGGTTGGACGGCCTTCAGGCCAAGATATGGTGGAAGCGCATCCGGCACCATGGTTGCATGTACATCTGGTGACACCGCTGAGACGCTGTCAGCGTGAGCGCGCTTTGGAATGGTGTTCGCGATGATGCGGCGGCCCGTGGTGTTCCTGCCGACGGCCAGCACCGGTCTGGGGCTTGCCCCGCGCTCCGGCACGACGGCGTCCACCTCCGCTGCGGGCCTTCACATTGCTTAGATCGGGCTCCCGACCGCGCCACTCGGGGTTGATCTCGCGCACCTTCAACAGGCGCTTCAGGTTCCCCAGATCACGGTTGGTCACCATCGTCACGGCCACACCCTTACGCCCCATGCGCCCCGTGCGCCCCGTGCGATGCGCGTAGATCTCGGGGTTGAATGGGAAGTCGAAGTTGATCACGTGCGTCACGTGGGTGAAATCGAGGCCGCGCCCCGCCACGTCGGTGGCGATCATGAACTTGATCTTGCGCTCCTTGAAGCGCTCGAAGATCGACATGCGGCGAGGTTGGTCGAGACCCCCGTGGATGTACTCGGTATTGCGGAACTTGCGACGGAAGGCGCGGTAGAGGTCGCCGCCCTTGTCGCGCGAGTTGCAGAACACGATCGCCTGATCAAGCCCTTCCTCGTCGCTGAGAAAGTCGAGCAACTGATCGACGCGGTCCCCCCTAACCTGCATGAAATGATGCTGTAGCGAGCTGGGCGCGCCCTGGTCGCGGTTCAGGACGATCTTGACCGGGTCCTTGAGGTATTTCGACGTGAGCTTCTCGATCTCGGGAGGCATCGTCGCCGACCACAGCAGCACCTGGTACTCCTGCAACATGCAGGAGAGAATGAAATCGACGTCATCGATGAAGCCCATGTCGAGCATCTCATCCGCTTCGTCGAGGACGACGGTGCGCACTTGCTGCATGTCGATCTTGGTATTCCAGATCAGGTCGATCAGGCGGCCTGGCGTAGCCACGAGAATGTGCACGCCGTGATTGAGCTTGGCCTTCTGGATGCCGATGTCGAAACCGCCGAACACGGCGAAGGGGACGACATCGGAGTTCTTGGCGACGTCGTCGATCTCCTGCACGTACTGTAGAGCCAGTTCGCGGGTGGGAACGAGAATCAGGTGCTGGATGACAGGATTTTCAGTGTCGGTCATGTTTACCAGCGGGATGGCACAGGCGGAAGTCTTGCCGGATCCAGTCTCGGCCAGACCAACTACGTCGCGTCCGGCCAACACGTGGGGCATGGCCTTCTCCTGGATGGGCGTCGTGTCTTCGTAGCCCATCTCGGCAAGCCCGGAAAGGATTTCGGGCTTCAGGTCGAACTCTGTAAACTTCAAGGTGCGGGATTCCTCCGTCAGAGGTAGAGTGGAAATCGCTCGAACGTCCCGCGGCATTCGAGCGGGTACGGAGCGGTGCGGGTGTCAGGGGCGCCGCGTGGCAGTCGTGGCAGTCGTGCACCACGTTGTGGGGCCTTCGCGGGCAGCGCATAAATATATGAATTTTCTGAAATTACGCAACCTTACCAGGAGATTGTAGCCTGTACGAACGCTGACCCCGGTAAGGGTCCAGACACGGGGAGAGGCCTCATGATCGTTGCCGCATTGTGACGCCGCCCTATCTTAGAGTTTTTGGTTCAGAATCGTCTCTCAGTCATTTCACAGGCCTCCACCCAATGTCCAATGTCCGCGTCCGCGTCGCTCCGTCCCCTACGGGGGCGCCCCACGTCGGTACCGCCTACATCCTCCTGTTCAACCTGGCCTTCGCCCGCAGACACGGGGGCCGCCTTGTGCTTCGGATCGAGGATACCGACCAGGCACGCTCCCGGCCGGAGCACGAGGCGCGGCTGATCTCCGCCCTGCACTGGCTGGGACTCGACTGGGATGAAGGGCCGGATGTGGGCGGTGACGTTGGCCCTTACCGGCAGAGTGAGCGACTCAATCTCTACAAGCCATATGCGCAGCAACTCGTCGACGCCGCTCACGCCTACTACTCGTTCGCCACAAGGGCTGAACTGGCGGCTTGGCGCGCCGACGGACAGCGGGCTGGTGAGCCGGCGCCCTTCGAGGCCGAACGCGACGCCGACCCGGCAGATGGCCAGAGGCGCGCCGAATCCGGCGAGGCCCACGTGATCCGTATGAAGATGCCTCGCGAGGGCACCTGTATCGTCAATGACGTACTCCGTGACCCGATCTCCATCGACTACGCCGGCCTCGACGACCAGGTGCTGCTCAAATCAGATGGCTTTCCCACCTACCACCTGGCCGTCGTCGTCGACGATCACCTGATGGGGATCACGCACATCATCCGCGGCGAGGAGTGGATCAATTCCACGCCCAAGCATCTGCTGCTCTACGATTGGTTCGGATGGGATGTGCCGCAGCACGCGCACTTGCCGCTGCTGCTGAACCCGGATCGCTCGAAGATGTCGAAGCGGCGCAACCCCACGTCGATCGACTACTACCGGCGGGCAGGGTACTTGCCGCTGGCCCTGCTCAACTATCTGGCGCTGATGGCCTACCCGCCGGCGGCGGGGGCGGATGGAGGGGAAGAGGAGAAGGAACCGCTCGACGATCTCGTGAAACGCTTCGACCTGGCCCGCATCAACCTCGGCGGCTCGGTCTTCGACCCGGAAAAACTAAACTGGCTGAACGGACGCTACCTGCGCGAGGACTTGACGCCGGGGCAGTTGCTGGAAGCGCTGCGCGTGTGGGCCCTGAATGACGACTTCCTGGCGCAGGTGATCCCGCTGATGCAGCCGCGCATGGAGACCCTGGGAGACCTGATGCCGAAATGCGTGTTCTTCTTCAGCCGACGCGTCGAGCCGAAGATCGAGGACCTGCTGCCGAAAGGGCGCGAGGCGGCGGATGTGGCGGCCATGCTGCAGACGGCGGTGTGGTCGCTGGAGACGGTGCTCCCGTGGCAACGCGATGCGATTGAGGCGGCCATCCGTCGTACCAGTGAATTCTGGGACTGGCCGGTCCGTGACGTAACGCGTCCACTCTACAGCGCGATCATGGGCCAGCCCGTAGGCCCGCCGCTCTACGAATCGATCGTCCTGCTCGACATGGACCTGACACGCACACGCCTGTTGGAGGCGATCGAGACCCTCGGGGGCATATCAAAGAAGAA
>JAYZCA010000141.1:0-28806 GCA_036339235.1 Candidatus Latescibacterota bacterium
GGGTTGGCGCCCCAACTGAAAGATGCGGTGCTGCTGGCAGGCCTAGCCGTGGCCGGCGGCTTGGCCGCCGATCGATGGATGGACGTGTTGATGGCCGCCTGGCCACAGGCAGCGGTCCCCGCCGGCCCGCTGGTGCCCGACGTAGACAACTTCCTCCCGTCCCTCAACGGGCTGGGCAACGCCCTGAATCGGGGGCTCTTCACCCCGCTGCCGGCGGCGATCGTCATTTTCTACGCAACGCGGGTCCTGAAGCGCCCCTCCGTCGTCGTCGTCGCGCTGCTGACTCTCGGTGCCTGCGGCGCCGGCGCTGGCGCCTATACGTCGGCGGAGTTCTTCTTTGGATTTGGCGAGTTTGTCCTGTCGTCGGCATTCACCGCGGCGGCTCTGCTCTGGCTCTACCGCGACAACATCGTCGCTTACACCCTCACCGGGTTCCTCACAGTCTCCGTCGATGGCGCCCTGCTGCTGCTGGAGCAGTCTGAACCGGTCTTCGGCCTGCATGGCTGGATCTGGCTCGGAAGCGCGGCGCTCGTGGTCGTGACCTTGTGGGTCTTAGCCGTGCGGACTCCGCAGAACCCCGCGGATCCTTCCTAGCATGCGCTTCTTCGGTCTGGTTCTGACCCTCATCGGCACGCTTTATCTGCTCGATCTGGCACTGCTTGTCTGGGCCCATCGCGACTGGTGGCGGCGTCGCTGGGTCCGGCGCCTGGCGCTGGCCGTCCCCGCTGTCATCGTCGCAGGTCTGGGAATCTGGGCAGCTTCTCACGAGTTGCAGTCGACGACGTGGATCGCCGTCGGCGCGGGACTGACTTCCTTCGTCTTCGCCCAGCTGACGGCGCTGCTGCCAGCCCTGTTGATAACGGCCATTCTCCGGGGTGCACTGCACGTGTGGGATGTGGTCCGCAGTTCCTCTCACGCAGGCAGCACCGTGCCGTTCCCTGGTGCGCGTCCGCCCCCGGAGGAACTGGCAGCACATACGCTGAACGACGCCGTCCCTGAGTCACCCGGGCGGCGCCGCTTCCTGCGCGCCGGGCTCGCCGCGCTGCCGCTGGTATCGGCTACCACCGCCGCGGCAGGCACGCTGCGGTCGGCGCAGACGCCTTCGATCCCACTCATCCCCCTCCACTTCCCGGACCTGCCCGACGATCTGGAGGGCCTGCGAATCTTCCACCTCAGCGACCTGCACGTCGGTCCTTACGTGAGCCTGGAAGATGTGGAATACCTCGTGGAAAGGGCGTCGGCGCTGGTACCAGACCTCGTCGTCGTAACCGGCGACATCTGCGATCACCTGCCCGACTATCTGGCGACGCTGCAGTGCATCGAAGCGCTGACTCCTCGCCTGGGGACCTATGCCTGTCTCGGCAACCACGAATACTTCCGGGGGCTTCCCGCAGTCCGCGCCAGCTTCGAGCGCTCGGTGATCCCCCTGCTGGTGGAACAGGGGCTCACGATTCCCGTCGGTGGTGCCCGGTTGCACGTTGCCGGCGCCGATGACCCGAGGTATCTCGGCGACGCCGCCGCCCACGGGCGCTTGCGCGCCTCCGTCGAGGCCAGCCTGCAAGGCGCCCCGTCCGACGCTTTCCGCGTGCTGATGAGCCACCGCTCACAGGCCTTCGACACGGCGGCACCGCTCGGTGTACACCTGACCCTGTCGGGGCACACCCACGGTCTCCAGATGGGCCTGGGCGGGCGCAGCTTGTTCGAGCACCTGTTGCCGGACAGTTACATATGGGGTCACTACGGCGGCGGCGCGACCCAGCTCTACACCAGCGCCGGCGTCGGCCACTGGTTCCCTTTCCGACTTGGCTGTCCGCCTGAAGCACCGCTGTTCACCCTGACTTCGAAACCTGTGGTAGGCGCGTAGGATGTACGTCCTCGTCACCGGAGCCGCCGGTCGCGTCGGAACCTTCGTAACTCGCGGACTGCGCGCCGGGGGGCATCGCGTACGCGCCCTCGACATCATCGACGTAGGCGATGCCGCCGACGAAACGTTCGTGGGCGACATAGGCGACTTCGACCTCATGCGCCGCGCTATGGACGGCGTCGACGCGGTCATCCACCTCGGCGGCAACGCCGGCGACCGTCCCTGGGCGGAAATCCGCAACAACAACTACGTCGGCTGTTACAACGCCTACGAGGCGGCTCGCGAACTCGGTGTGAAACGCTTCGTCTTCGCCAGCCGCGCCGGCCTTCTCGGCGCTTACCCGGACACAGTACAGCGCACCGTCGACCTGATACCGCGTCCCCGCGGGCTCTATGACATCAGCAAGGTTCTGGGCGAGAGCTTCGGTTATATGTACAGCTCCGTACACGGCATGGAGTGCGTATCGGTCCGGATTGGCAACTTCAACCCCGAACGCGACAGGCCCGAACATCCCCATCATCTCAGTCACGGGGACTGCGTGCGCCTCTTCGAGGCGGCTGTATGCCACGAGGACGTGACCTGCGAGATCGTCTTCGGAGTGTCGGACAGCGACTGGGCACTCTACGACGTGGACCACGGCCGAAGCGTCATCGGCTACGACCCGCAGGATGTCTCCCACGTAGCGGCGATAGACCGGACCTTCGATCGCAGCGAGCCTGCCGAACCGCTTGGTGAAGCGCCGCCCGAGCGTGTTCTGATTACCGGCGCCGCGGGGCGCGTCGGCCGGGTGCTGGCCGCCGGTCTGCGGGAGCGCTTCGAAATTCGAGGCTTCGATCAGGTCGAGATGCCCGACCTGGATGACACGATCGTGGGCGACATCGGGGACCATGACGCCTGCTTGCGCGCCACAAAAGGTGTCGACGCCGTCGTCCACCTGGCAGGCGTGCCGAGCGGGGGCTCCCCCTGGCAGGATGTGCTCAGAGCCAACTTCGACGGCACGTATCAGATCATGGAAGCGGCCCGCCAGAGCGGCGTGCACCGCGTCGCCTTTGCCAGCCGCGCCGGCATCCTGGGGCCGTACCCGAAGACGCTGCAGAGGACCGTCGATATGATGCCGAGGCCACAGAGCTATTATACCATGAGCAAGATCTTCGGCGAGGGACTAGGGCACATGTACGCTTGGCGTCACGGCATCCGCTTCACAAGCGTACGTATCGGCAACTTCAAACTCGAGCGCGACCAGCCCGGGCACCCGCACCAGCTCGGCCACGCCGACAACGTGCGCGCCTTCGAGTCAGCCATCACCCATTGCGGTTCGGCCTACGAGGTCATCTTTGGGGTCTCAGACAGCGACTGGCCCCTGTACGACGTGGAGCACGGGCGCCAGGCCATCGGTTACGAGCCTCAGCAGCGCAGCACGGTGCCGGAGTCCGAGCGCGCCTAGGCTGAAGGACTTTGGGGCTCAGACGCGATCCAACTGAGGTTGTGCCTCCCCGTGCGTGTGGTCCCACAGGTGGCCGCGCCGCTTTTGACCTGCCATGGAGGTCTCGAAGTAGACGGCACGGATGGTCACATGCACGACGGGCATGTCGTGATGATGACCCATGCCGGTGGCGACGCAATCACCGTCTCGCACATCGAAACTCTTCCCTTCGGTCACCACCTCGCCGTGGCCCTCGAAGAGGATCCAGTATTCGTTGCAGTCGTGGTAGTGGCTGTCGAAGTTGGTCTGCTTGGGGTAGGCCACCGGGTCACCCTTGTCTTGTGGGTCGGTGATTCTGACACCGGTGAACAACCCGGAGCCACCCAGTCTGTCACCCCAGTGCCCGCACATGCGGATCAGGATGGTCGCCCGATTCACCTCGGTGACACGAAAAGTGCCGCCGGCCTCGGTAAGGTCGAGATTGGCGCCTTTCGTGGCTACCTCGCCTACGCCGCCAGCAGACGCGATCCGGCAGTCTCCGGCACCGACGATAAGCTTCTCCTTGGCGCCGATCCACTCGAACTCGTGGGATTCTCCAACGGCAAGACGTACGATCTCGAAGAATTCGAGTTCGCACCACTGCGGCGCCAGTCCGTGACCGCTCCGGAAGACAGGCATTGGTGTTCTACAGGTTGGTCCCGGCCTCCGATGTCGACTGGTCGTCCTTCGGCTTGTCCTCATCGAACGTCAGGTGCTGGAAGTCCTCCGGCGTGTCCGTCTGGCGCCAGGCCTTGAAGTCGGCCTCGATCTCCTCCGACCATTTCGAGTCCATCTGGAACGAGTTGTAAACCCCCTCGTGGATGCGCTTGAACTGGAAGATCTCCCGAAGCTGCACGTGCTCGGCCCGCAGGCAGCACTCCTCGGCCAGGTGCGGCGGTACGAAGAGAATACCTGCCCGCGTACCCAACACGACGTCGCCAGGCATGCAGATGGCGTTGCCGATGCGGCATGGCACGTTGAGTCCGGTGAGGGTCACATCCCCGATGGCCGTGGGGTCGTTGCCGCGGTGATAGGTAACCAGCTCCTCCATGTCCATGATTTGCTCGAGGTCGCGCACGCCACACCACAGCACCTGCCCGTTGGCGCCCCGGGCAGCGATGGCGTTCGTCAGGTTGCCACCGGAGTAGGTACCCTGAAAGACCTTGTCGAACATGTCGATGACGATGACGTCATCCTTTTCCAGCACTTCGATCACCCATGAATTGAAGAAACCAACGCGGCCTTCCTCCTTCTGCCCATACTCCAGCAGGGTGTCGTGCAAGTCGGGCCGCTTGGGCACCATAACTCCGGTGACGGCGCGCCCCGCCAGGGTCTTACCCTTGGGATTGATGACCTGCCACTCGCCCTGGAACTGATGCTTGTAGTCTTTGCCCCAGCAGACGCCCCAGGCCTCTTCGATGGCAATCTTGGAGATGCGCGTGAGGATCGCGTCGGGCACGCGGGGGCGACCGTTGTCGAAGCGATCCCCCTCCCACTTCGGGGTTAACTGGAGTATGTCGTCACGATTGTCGAAGCGCACGTTTGTCACCTTTCTTGGAGTTTACCTTTGCCAGTGGGAACACGTTGGACACAGACCGGCCCCATGTCAATCGATGTGCCTTGACGATTTCACCGATCGCGGCCGCCTCGACGGGGCGGCGGCGCGCTCTATCTTGGGGTCCGGTTACCTGCCACTCAGAAACCTGACCCTGGGAGTCCAGCCATGAAGATCGCTGTCAACCTGCCCCCCGAACCCGGCCTGCCGTGGACACTGATGCGCCAGTGCGGGATCGACCATGCGGTGTGCCACAAAGGCCTGCAGACGACCCCCAACGCTCCTGAGGACGAACAGCCCTGGAGTCTGAAGGGGCTGCGTGGCTGGCAGGAGACTTACGAGAATATCGGCGTCGAGCTGGCTGTCATAGAGGGCCGGCCGGGGATGGAGAAGATCAAGCTCGCCCTACCAGGACGCGACGAGGAGATCGACGTGGTCTGCCGCATGCTGCGCAACATGGGAGAGCTGGGCATCCCCGTGTGGTGCAGCAGCTGGATGCCGATCCTGGGCGTCATGCGCACCCGACGTGACCTGCCGACGCGAGGCGGTGCCCTCGTCAGCGCCTTCCACCATGAGCAGATCCGCGATGAGCCAGTCACCGAGCACGGTGTCGTCACCGAAGAGGAGCAGTGGGAAAACCTGAGATACTTCCTCGAGCGAGTCGTCCCCACCGCCGAAGAAGCCGGCGTCAAGATGGCCATGCACCCGGACGACCCGCCTCTGTCACCGATCCGCGGTGTCGCCCGGATCATGAGTTCGGTGGAGAACTACCAGCGCCTCATCGACCTGGTGCCCAGCCCGATGAACGGCATCGGCCTATGTCAGGGGAACTTCGCTCTGATGACTGACGATCTGCCCGGTGTGATCCGTGATTTCGGCAGACAGGAAAGGATTCACTTCGTCCACATGCGAGATGTCCGTGGCACGCCCGACCACTTCCAGGAGGCCTTCCACGACGACGGCCAGACGGACCTGGTGGAGTGCTGGCGCGCATACCGGGATGTGGGCTACGAGGGTGTCTGCCGCCCCGATCACTACCCGAGGATGGGAGACGACACCTACGACGACGACCTGCGGATCGCTCGGCTCTTCGCCGTCGGCTATCTGAAGGGCATTCG
The DNA here is from genome assembly GCA_036339235.1 of Candidatus Latescibacterota bacterium. Lineage (GTDB taxonomy): Bacteria > Latescibacterota > UBA2968 > UBA8231 > UBA8231 > UBA8231. The sequence continues at coordinate 6,000 of JAYZCA010000141.1, forward strand.
GGAGGCTGTCTACACCGGAGCCTGATGCCCGCGCGCGGGTACATCAGTCCTCGTATGGAACCTCTACAACCGTCGTCTCGATAGCGCTGCGCAGATCGGCCAGCGTCGTCTCTACACGGGCGACGATATCGGCCACCGACACCTCCTGACCCTTGTCATCCTCGGTGCGCACCTTCACTTCCATGATCCCGTTCTTCAGACCGCGATCACCCACGGTGACTCGCACCGGACAGCCGATGAGGTCGGCGTCCTTGAACTTCACGCCGGGGTTCTCCTTGCGATCGTCGTAGAGCACTTCAATGCCACGCGAAGTCAGTTGGACGTAGAGATCCTCCGCCGCTGTTCGGGTGTCACCGTCGCTCTTGGCCAGTGACACGAGGTGCATGTGGTACGGGGCAATCGTGATCGGCCAGATCAACCCGGCGTCGTCGTGTGAGTGTTCGGCCACGCAGGCCAGCAGGCGCCCTACACCGATGCCGTACGAACCCATGATGATCGACTGAGCCTTGCCGTTCTCGTTCAGGAAGCTGGCCCCGAGGGCGTCGGTGAAGCGTGTACCCAGCTGGAAAATGTTGCCCACCTCGACGCCGCGGGTCAGCGTCAGTGGTTTGCCGCAGCGGGCGCAGGTATCCCCCTCGCGCGCCGAGGCGATGTCGGCGACCATCGTCGCCTCCCAGTCGCGCCCGTAGTTGACACCCTTCATGTGATAGCCCTCTTCGTTGGCCCCGGCCACGAGATTGGCCGCCGCCGGGACCGACTCGTCGGCGATGATGAGGACGTCCTGCAGGCCGATGGGCGAAGCGTACCCGACGACGGCGCCAACAGCCTTGATCTCGTCGTCATGAGCCGGGCGCAGTCCGAGGGCACCGGCGGCGTTGGCCACCTTTGTCTCATTGACGTCGAGATCACCCCGGACGACCGTGAAGATCAGTCTCTCCTCGTCCCCTTCTCCATCGTCCTTCTTGAAGCGCCCCATGAAGAACACGGCCTTCGCCGTCTGCCGGGTCTCGACGTCGAGGAGCTGCGCCAGATCCTCGATGGTCCTGGTGTCCGGCGTGGGGATCTTCTCCATCGCAGCCAGCTCGCTCACCGCCGACTCGGCGCTCCCCGCTTCGGAGCGGTTGAATTCAGCAACCTGCCCGTTGGCCGCATATGAGCAGCCATCGCAGCGAACGATCGTATCCTCCCCGACACCGGTGAGATACATGAACTCGTGTGACACCTTTCCACCCATAATGCCGGAGTCGGCAGCGACAGCCACGATCGGAATTCCGCAGCGATGGAAGATGTTGAAATAGGCCTGGTAGTGGGCCAGGTACTGTCCCTCCAGCCCCTCCGCGGTCGCGTCGAGGGAATACGAATCCTTCATTGTGAACTCGCGCACCCGCAACAGTCCCGAGGTCGGCCGCGCCTCGTCACGCCATTTGGTTTGGAAGTGGTAAATCATCTGTGGCAGCTGGCGGTACGACTTGATCTCCTTGCGAGCCAGATCGGCGACGATCTCCTCGTGGGTCGTGGCCAGCACCATGTCGCGGCCGTGACGGTCCTGGAAACGGGTCAGCGACTCGTCGTACTCGAGATAACGTCCCGACTCCTTCCAGACTTCGGCCGTGTGTACCACAGGCATCTTGATCTCCTGGCCACCGATGCTGTCCATCTCAGCCCGGATGATCCCCTCGATCTTGCCAAGCGCCCGTTGTGCGAGGGGCAGGTAGCTGAAGACTCCACTGGCGAGCTGGCGGATGTATCCAGCCCTCAAGAGCAATATGTGGCTGGCCACCTCCGCCTCGTTCGGCGCTTCACGCAGGGTCTGGCTGAACAGCTGACTCATTCGCATCGGTTCTTCAGTCTCTTTCCTTCGTCATCGTCGATTCGGTTCGTGTTTCACCAGTATACCCATGGCCCGGTACATCACCCACACCGACAGCCACACCCACAGCGCCGCGATCGGGTAGGCCAGCCAGGGCAGGCCCCAGTAGGCGGCCAGGATCCCGGCGTCGGTATATTGGGCGTACGACCACAGGTCGGTGTGGAAGTCGTGAAGACTGTACAGGCACAACATCACACCCATCCACACACCACCAGCGGCGCCGGCAACCGCCGAGTACAGGGCCAGGCAGACCAGGGCGAGGCCGCCGAGAATCCCCAGGTAGAAACCGACGTCTCCCACCGGCGTGTAGGCCATCGTCATACCCATGGTCACGGCGCCCACAAGCAGCACGAGGAACCGCTGCAGCTGCGGCAGGATGCCGGCGCCGATCAGGGCGGCTCCAATCAGCGCCGACCCCACATATCCGGCGGAGATGATCATCGGAGGCCAGCCGCCGCTGGTGAGGGTGTGTCCCGACTCCTCCCACGCCGTGTGTATCTCGATGACCTCGCCCCCCGTCATCAGCGACGCCGTTGCGTGACACACCTCGTGCACCATCACGACGAATACCCGGAAGGGCTTGATCAGCATCGATTCCCAGAATACGAGGGCTCCCACCGCGCACAGGAAATGGAAGCGGAAGCGCCACAGGATTGCCGCCTGCCGGCGCATCCGCTTGCCCAAGGGTTGGCGCTTTCCCACCCGACTGCCGCCTTGCCTAGAGCTCAGCCGCGCGCGTGGCGATCTTGTCGATGATCATCGCCACGGCCGCGTCCACTCCCATGGGATCCAGATTGTCACCGGAACGAAGTCTGATGGCCACCTCGGAGTCCTCGAGTTCGCGGTCACCGAGAATCATCATGTAGGGCACCTTCTGCTTCTGCGCCGCCCGGATGCGGTAGTTGAGCGTCTGGTCCTCCGCCACTTCGGTACGAACACCGGCTGCCTGGAGCGACGCCATTACTTTCGCCCCGTACTCCTGGTGACGCTCGGCGATGGGCAACACGACGACCTGCAGCGGCGCCAGCCACGGCGGGAAGGCTCCGGCGTAGTGCTCGATGAGAAAGCCGATCGTGCGTTCGTGCGTACCCAGCGGCGCCCGGTGGATACATAGCGGCGTTTCGTCACTGCCTTCTGACGTCGTGTAGTGCAGGCCGAACTTCGCCGGCACGGCAAAATCGACCTGGTTCGTGGCGATGCTGAACTCGCGTCCGATGGCCGACCAGATCTCGACGTCGATCTTCGGCCCGTAGAAGGCGGCCTCGCCGGCGACTTCCTCAAAGGGGATGCCCCCCTTTTCGAGCGTGCGTCGCACCATGTCCTCTGTCCTCTTCCACAGCTCCGGCTGGTCGACGTACTTCTTGCCGAGCCCCTCCTCCGAGTGGGTCGAGAAGCGCATCACGTACTTCTCGATGCCGAAGATCTCGAAGTACTTCAGATACATACGGCAGACACCCAGGAATTCCTCTTCAAACTGGTCGAGACGGCAATAGATGTGGGCGTCATTCATCTGCATCGAGCGCACCCGCATCAGGCCAAACAACTCTCCGGATTGCTCATACCGATAACAGGTTCCGTACTCGGTCAGGCGGATCGGCAGGTCGCGGTACGAGCGTGGCAGGGAGCCGAAAATCTTGTGATGGTGCGGGCAATTCATCGGTTTGATGTAGTACGTGACGCCATCCATCTCCATGGGCGGAAACATCGACTCCTTGTAATACGGCAGGTGTCCGCTCTTGAGGAACATGCTCTCCTTGGCGATGTGTGGCGTACGCACCCGTAGGTAGCCGGCCTCGGTCTCCGTCTCCTTCGCCAGCTTCTCCAGCTCGTCGATCAGCACGGCCCCCTTCGGCTGCCACAGCGGCAATCCCGGGCCCACTTCGTCGTCGAAGATGAACAGCTCCAGCTCCTGACCGAGGCGGCGGTGATCCCGCTTCTTCGCCTCCTCCAGCATCTTCATGTGGTGGTCGAGGGCTTCGCGCGTGGCGAAAGCCGTGCCGTAGATGCGCTGCAGCATCTTGCGGCTCTCGTCTCCACGCCAGTAGGCGCCGGCCACGCTGAGCAGCTTGTAGTGCTTGACCTGCCCCGTGCTCAGCATGTGCGGCCCCCGGCACAGATCGACGAAGTCGCCGTCGGTGTAGAACGTGAGCGTCTGATCCTCTTTGAGATCGTCGAGGATCTCCAGCTTGTAGGTGTCACCCTCGAGACGGCTGCGCGCCTCGTCGCGGCTGATCTCCTCGCGCTCGAAGCGGTGGTTCTGCTTCACCACCCGCTTCATCTCCTTCTCGATCGCCTTCAGATCCTCCGGCGTAAAAGGCTCCTCCACATCGAAGTCGTAGTAGAACCCGCCGTCGATGGCGGGGCCAATGGCCAGCTGCGCCTTCGGAAACAGATGCCGAACCGCCTGAGCCAGCACGTGGGACATGCTGTGGCGGTAGATCCACGCCGCCTCGGGATCATCCCAGGCCATCAACTCAACTTCTGTGTCCGCGCCGAGTTCCGTGTGGAAATCGATGCGACTCGCGTCGCTGCCGCGCGCGGCGATAAATTCGCGCAGCAGTTTCTTGTCGTGCTCGATGAGGATGTCGCGCAGGTTACCCCCGCCATCATGCTCGAGCACCACTCCTTCCCGTACCTGAATTTTCACGTCTCACTCCTGTCTGTCCTGAATGAAAAAAGCCCACTGTCGATAGTCGGTCGACAGCGGGCTTTCTCGTTATTGTCCGTTCGAGAACGGGTCTTACCCCGGAAACACCACCATCGTTTGTCCGTCACGAGTACCCGTGGCGGGCGGTGTGGTCGTAGGGGTGGACGTCATCCGACTCTGGGCGCTGCGTATCTGGCCCTTTCCGGCGACCTGTACCATCCGGTCGTATGGCATCCGAGATGACTCCGTCTCTGCAGTTAATGTGGTCGGCTGGAGCGACTTAAGTATAGCTGGCACCCGCAGAACATGTCAAGGCGAGACAGCCGCCAGTCGGCGGCGTCATGGCATCGGCACCGGCCGCGCATCCTCCGTCCGAATGCTCCAGTCCGCCAGGTGCCCCTGCATCATCGAGGTCACCCCCGCGTGCTCAGCCAGATGTGCGACGTTCGTCAGCTCCCAGGGGTCGTTCTGCAGATCGTAGAGTTCGTCAAGATCCCCCATCGGATCGTGCACGTATTTCCACTCGCGAGTGCGCGCCATCTTGCGCCGCCCCTCCGCCTCGCGCCACTGCAGGGACTTCATCAGTGCCCGCCGCCCGTACGGTTGCTCCATCTGTTCCAGATCAGCCATCGTAAAGGCGGGGCCACCGGCGCCGTACTCACTGAACGTAACCTCACGGGATGGCGCGTCGACCACCACCGACGGCAGCGGCTCACCGTGCATCGATCGTGGCACGTCGAGGCCTTGCAGGCCCAACACGGTGGGCACGATGTCGATCAGGTTCACGGGGCTGTCTTCACGCACCCCACCGGCGATCTGCCCCGGCCATGACACCACGAGGGGAACGTGCGTCAGGCAGTCGTAGAACACACCCCCTTTGCACTGCATGCCGTGCTCGCCCATGAAATCTCCGTGATCGGAGCAGTAGACGACGATCGTGTTCTCCCGAAGGTTCAGGCGATCGAGGGCTGCGGTGATCTGGGCCAGGCCGTCATCGAGGAACTTGACCATTCCATAGTAAACGCCCTGCACACCGAGCACATCCTCAGGTGCGTCGTCGGCGAAACCGAGGATTCGATTCAGCACCCGGTTTCGTTCGGGCACCGTGTCGGGATCGTCGAACTCGTCCTTACGCCAGGGCGGCGTGTCGATGCGATCAGCCGGGAACATGTCGGCGTACGACTGGGGACAGACCCAGGGCTCGTGCGGATCGGGGAATGACACCCACAGAGCGAAGGGATCGTCACGGTGCTCTTCAAGAAAGCGCACGGTCTGACCGGCGACGAGCCCCGTACCGCAGTCCTCCAGGGGCGTGTCGTTCGTCGCGTAGGAGAACCGCGGGCTCTGGGGGGTCATGTTCTTGCGCGCCGCGTGGGCAGCGTCGATTCCGGCTCGGGGGCGAAACCATTCCATGCCCCGTGTACTGGGCTCGGTGATACCGCCATGCCCACATTCGCACCAGGTATCGAACAGCGCCAGGTCCTGATCTGTCTCGAAACAGTGGTTCTTGCCGATGAGGCCGTTGTGGAATCCGGCCTCCTTCCAGACCTGGAAGGCATGTACGGCATCAGGCGACATCAGGGTCTGGTTGCGACGCCCCCCGTGTGAGTGCGGGAACTGGCTCGTCCACAACGACTGCCGCGCCGGCCCGCAGAGCGGATGCGGCGTGATGGCGCAGTCGAACAGCACGCCATCCTCTGCCAGCGCCGCCAACGCCGGTGTCTCGCAGAATGTGTTGCCCCACAGATGACTCGATGTCGCCTTCTGCTGGTCGGCCATGATGACGATGACATTTGGTGGGCGCTCGGGCATCTACTTTTCCTCTCCATTTTCCTGGTAAGGCGGATACAGGCCGAGTACACCTCGGCCGGCGTCCACCACGTTCGTCGCTGTTTCTACGGCGGCGGTCACGGCCTCGCCGGGTGACTCACCGCGGGCCAGCCCGTCGACGAGGCGAGCGTTGAAGCTGTCCCCCGCACCCACACTGTTGCCCTGTACGACCCGGGTCGTCACTTCGCCCTGATCCTGGGCCGTTGCCCATGTGGCACCCTCAGGGCCGCGTTTCACAACGACGAGAGAAGGGCCGGCGCTGACGCCTGCAGTTGCCAGACCACCCGCCGCGTCGTCAACGTCCGGAAGCCAGCAGGCCAGCTCCTCCTGCGTAGCGGACAGCACATCGACTACCGACCACATGCGCAGCATCTCGGCCCTGTCCACCCGCCCTGCGAACCACGGGCTGGGATCGAACAACACACGAACACCGGTTCTCCGCAATCCCGCGCACACAGTGGTCAGCTGATTCAGGTCGGCGGCGGAAACAGCGCCATGACCGGAGGCGATGAACCAATCTGGCGGTTCAGCGGGCAGACCCGCCGCCCAGTCGACCGGACCACCCCGATAGTAGGATGATTGACGCTCGCGACCACTTATGTGCATCACATGCGTGGCCGACGCTGTCCCTACAGCCGGGAGTGGTTCGAGCCCGACGCCCGCGTCACGCAGCCAGCCGGTGAGCAGGGATCCGAACGTATCGGTGCCGAGGTTGGTTGACAGCGACACCGCATGCCCGAGGCGTGCCAGCAGGTACGCTGGGGCGGCACCACCGCCGCCGAGGACTGCGGTGACCGGCTCCCGCAAAAGCTGCACGTTCGCACCCCAGGAGTCAGCCCCGGGGCTCGCCAGAGGTACGCCCGGCACAACCACGTCGAGTACTGTGTTGCCGGCGACGTGGATCCGCGCCATCAGCTGTCTCAGTCCTCGATCTTACCAGAGGCATCCCCGCTTATTGCGGGCAAACCAGCACTTTGTCGAGCAGCTTATCATTACCGGAGTAGTCGACGGGGACCTCCACGATGTGCACGCCGTCCGTGTCGAGACACTTGCGCAGCGTCGGCACGAGGTCCTCCATGCGCTCCACTCGATAGCCGTTGGCGCCGTACGCTTGGGCGTAGAGCACGAAGTCCGGGTTGCCGTAGTCGAGGCCGAAGTCGTTGAAACCCATACCCGCCTGTTTCCACTTGATCATGCCGTAGGCGTCGTCGCGCAGGATCAGCACTATGAGATTCATGCCCAGTCGTACCGCCGTCTCCAGCTCCTGCGAGTTCATCATGAAACCGCCGTCGCCGCAGATGGCCATCACCTTCTCTTGCGGATGGACCAGATGCGCCGCCATGGCCGACGGCAGTCCGGCGCCCATCGTCGCCAGGGCGTTGTCGAGCAGTACCGTGTTCGGCGCATGGGCGGGATAGTTGAGAGCGAACCAGATCTTGTAGACACCGTTGTCGAGACAGATGATCCCCGTGTCGGGCATCACCTCGCGCACACAGCGCACCAGTACCTGCGGCTTGACCGGGAACCCGGGATCGTCATCCCCCTCTCGGGTTACCTCCAGCACCCATTCTTTGATGCGCATGTAATATTCGAACTCCCAGTGATCCTGCGCTTCGATCTTCTCCAGGATCTGCCACATGCTGTTGCCGATGTCACCGAGTACCTCCAGCTGCGGGAAGTAGACGGGATCGACCTCAGCCGACGAGAAGTTCACGTGGACGACCTCGAAGCCGGTGTGGTTCATGAAGAAGGGCGGCTTCTCCACGACATCATGACCGACGTTGATGATCAGGTCGGATCGCTGTACGGCACAGTGCAGCATGTCGTTGGCCGACAGCGCCGCGTTCCCCAGGAAGAGCGGGTGCCTCTCATCGATAACTCCCTTTCCCATCTGCGTGCTGAAGAAGGGAATCCCGGTCTTGGCGACAAACAGGTCCAACATATGTGAGGTGCGCTTGCGGTTGGCGGCAGCCCCGACCAGCAACAGCGGCCGTTTGGATCTCTCGATCTTCTCGACGGCACGAAGCACCGCCTTGTCCTCCGCTACCGGCCTGCGGACACGATCCTTCGGGAACAGCTGTGTATCTTCGACTCTTTCGTCGGCAATGTCCTCGGGCAGCTCGAGATGTACTGCGCCGGGGCGCTCCTCCTCGGCAAGGCGGAAAGCTTCACGGACCCGAGACGGGATGTTTTCGCCGCTGACGATCTGGTGCGTATACTTCGACAGGGGTTTCATCATCTCGACGACGTCGATGATCTGGAAACGCCCCTGCTTGCTAGTCTTGATTGGCTTTTGCCCGGTGATCATCAGCATCGGCATGGCGCCCAGTTGCGCGTAGCCAGCGGGGGTGACCAGGTTCGTCGCCCCCGGACCCAGCGTCGACATACAGACTCCCGCCTTGCCGGTAAGTCGGCCGTAGGTGGCCGCCATGAAGCCGGCGGCCTGCTCGTGACGGGTCAGTACCAGTTTGATCTTCGAACCCTGCAGGGAGTTGAGAACGTCCAGGTTCTCCTCACCCGGGATACCGAAGATGTATTCGACTCCCTCCGCCTCGAGGGCCCTCACGAACAGATCGGATGCCTTCATGCTGTCTCCCTCATCTTGAGGTCAGTTGAGTTCCAGATCTTCGTACAGCGCGCTCAGGGCACGCCGGAATCGACGCTTGTGCGCCCCCTCACCGGGACGTCCGTTGACGGCGATGGCAACCGCCAGTCCGTGCTCGGGATCGGCGAAACCGGTACAACACTGGCTGCCACCATGTCCGAAGGTACGTGGCGAGCAGTGCCGGCCATAGCCGTAGGGTACCGTGTCTGCTCCGTACTGGTTTGAGTCGAGCACGAACCCCAGGCCCCAGTCGACGACATGACGAAAGGACTCGTCCATCACACCAGTTCGGTGACGCGCAGTCAGGGCCGCCACCGTCGTCGGCAGCAGTACGCTGGACTGACCGTCTTCCCCCCGCCCTCCGCTCAGCAGCATCTCATAGAATCGGCGCAGATCGTCCACGGTGCCGCAGGCGCCGGCTCCAGGTGAACAGTATGGGGCTGTCACCTCGTCGGGGGCAACCGGTTCCGCCCCGGAGGTATCCGCCAGCGGTGCCAGATGGTCGCCGACGGCAAGAACGACCTTGTCGTCGGCCCACAACCAGGTCTGTTCCATGCCCGCGAGGCGAAGTACGTGCCTGGCGACATACGCTTCCGGAGCGAGCCCGGAGACGACGCGCACGATCTCGCCGAGGATCTGCCACCCGGAGCGTGCCTGGTACGCTGCCCGGCGGCCCGGAACCCAGTCTCGCTCGAGGCGGCCAGCGCAGACGCGGTGCACTGCGTCGTCCCATGAATCAGCCCGTCCCTCGAGATCGAACAGCGAGCGGAACCCCCCGGTATGTGTCAGTACGTGCCGCAGCGTGATCGACTCCTTGCCACGCGAAGCGAAGGCGGGGACCCACTTGGCGACGGCCTCGTCGAGCCCGAGGCGCTCCTGCTCCCACAACTGAGCCACGGACACGGCGGTGAGAGGCTTGCCTGCCGACAGCCAGGGAATCACAGCCTCCCGGATCATCGCGACGCCGGGCCGCATCTCACCATGAGACCACCGCAGCACCTGACCGCGCAGGGATACCGACAGCAGCGCGCCAGTGTGCTCGCCAGACGCCTGATGTTCGGCGAGAACTCCTTCTGTGCGCGGTAGTTGACTCAGGAGGAGAGGACCTGGTCGATCCGGTCAAGATGGGCGGCGACGTTGAACGGCTTCTGCAGGATGGCGGCAGCGCCCTCCACGTTCACCTCTGCTGTGGCGTAACCGGTGACGATGACGACCTTGATGTCGGGTTGCAGACGGCGCAGTTCGGCCAGCACCTCATGTCCTGACATGGTTGGCATCGACAGGTCGAGAAGTACCAGATCGATGCAGGCATCGCCCTCGGCGACGATCTTGAGCCCGGCGGGGCCGCTGTCGGCGGCCAGAACGTGAAAGCCCTGGCGCTCGAGAAGTCGTCTCGTCGTCTCGCGCACGACATCCTCGTCTTCGATGATGAGCAGCGTGCGCTGATCGTCTGTCGTCGGAACCGGGCCGGGGTCCCCATCCCCCGCCTTGCCCTCGATGCTTCCGGATGGCCTCCATCTCCTTCCGCTCCGTATGTCCAGCCTGCGTGACGCACGTTGCCCCGCTTCTCTCGATCGCTCCTGCAGCGTCCTCAGGTCGCGGATCCGTTGGAAACCTTCCTGCAAAACAGCGGCGACCTTCTGCAGCAGGTTCAGGTCGCTCTCGGAAAAGGCGTCAGCCTGTCGACTGTTGATCGCGAAGGTGCCCGTGTCGAAGGGCAGGTCGGGGCGATACGTGGGTACGCCAGTCTTCATGAACGCGACTACGCGTGCGTTCTGTTCCTCGTCATCAGAGAGAGACCACTCGCCCCGATCGCCGACGAATGTATTGTAGCGCACCCTGCCGGCAGCCTCGTGGCGCTCCCGTTCCTGGATCTGTTGTTGCAGCTGACGATACACCGTGCGGATCTGCAAGGCGTGTTCGCCCAGCCGCCGGGCCGCCTCGCGCCGGGTCTCTTCCAACGACGTCTCCGCCTGCCGGCGATCGGTGATGTTGCGGCTCTCCGAGTCGACACGGTAGATGATATCGGGCACCGCATCGACGATGGACTGCAGTGTTTGCTCGAAGGGGTCGGGGCCGGTGTCGATCTGCGGTTGCGCCTCGAGATCGTGTAGCTGACGCCTCATGTCGGCCAGATCCTTCATGTGGCGATTCTCAGGCTCGATGTGATCATGGGCGACGTTGTGGGGGTCGGGGAGGCAACGAGACCCATATAAAAGGGGATACAGCCCGGGAGGGCGAATACGTGGTTTTCTGTCGCTGAAACCGCCCCGATCACGGCTCCAGAAGGGCCCCGATTAGGGCGTACGCCTCGTCCTTGTCGAGGCCGCTCTTCTTGCAGCCACGTTTGATGAGTTCATCTGAGGTGGTAATGCCTCGTTCGGCGAACACGCTTCCTGCCCGCTGGGCAACCTCGCGCACGAACTCGGCCGCCCTCTCTCCAGCCCCCGATGTTGTCGCCGCACCCGCGATCCAACCGGCGGACACATCGTCGTGAGTCCCCGAAAGCCTCGCCAGCAGGTCGACAAGATACTTGCGCGACTGATCCCGCCGGCACCCCGCCGCCGAGGCCATGTCGACGACGAAGAAGTCGACGCGGCTGGTAATGCGCTGCTGGACGATCCGAATCAGGTAGCGACGAAGCACCGCGTAGAACGTGTCCACCTGGGCGTCCGACAAGTCCGTGTCGCGATCGAGGGCCCGCATGTACTCCGGGGCATGCACGCCCATACGGCGCGCCAGCAGCTGGCGGTTCAGGCGTGCCCTCAGTGAACCCGTCGCCGATATCGAGGAGGAGGCAGCCGTGTCCACTGGCACCCGGGAGGCTGTGGCGGCGCTGCCCAGGGCGGCCGATCTCGTGGCAGCACCAGCTGAGGCGTCGGCGCCGGACGCGACGGGAGTCGAAGCTCGGGCCTCCGTCGCCTCAGTGTCGGCGAGCGCTGCCTCTGCGGCAGCGGTTTTCCGGGAGCGGGCGATGGCCTCGGCGATACGCGGATCGAGGGGCTGCTGGACAACTGAGTCCGGTTTCGAGCGCCGCGGGGCCTCCTGCTCCGGTCGTCGACGCAAACCGTCCGGCTCTCCCGTCAGTTCAAGGGTTCCCTGCCACCAGACCCAGCTGTCTTGCTGGCGGTTGATCTTGAGAGCCACCTCTTCGCCGGGTAGGTCGGCGTCGGTGAACAGGAACATCGCGTCGAAGACATCCCCAGACTGCGGATAGGCCTCCATCCAGGTCCAGGGAATGGCCATTTCGAAAGTCCGCGTGTTCCCGGCTACGAGGGCGGCAGTCTCGACTGAGGGGGGGCGTATCGTCTCGGACTGCCGTTGTCGTCCGCCCCACCAGTAAGGCCCGTTATCCTGAGGCCCGGGGGGCGAAAACCAGAGATTGTACCCCGCGGTGGCACCGGGTTCGCGCACGAAGACCTTCATGTGATCGTAGTAGAACATGCGGTCCTTGCGCTGGCCGCCGGACCCCTTCCACTCACGTTCGTCGGGCGCCACCCGGCCGGCGTCGAGGGTGTCGTCGGTAACGGCGGCGGCGACGTAGAGGAACTCGGCGTCCCACTGGACGAGAACGACGGCGTCGTGATCGTCGTTGCCCTGGAACACACCGCGCAGTCCGACACCGTCCCCTGCTGGTTCGACTGCGATCCAAGCCGCCTTCCCCCACTCGCGCAGATCCCCGTCGATGGTCACCGGATGCCCCGGCAAGGGTACGTCGGTGGCAGCGACGGGAGGTACGCTGCCCCAACAGGCAGTGACGACAGCGATCAGGACGGCGCGCCTCATCCGCTGCTCTTTTCGCGCAGGCGCGACACGGCCCACGTGGCGTCTTCGTCAGCTACGTCGACAACGTGTACGCCTCCGGAGAACTGCGCCTGCAGGTGTTCGTAGGTCTGCTGCATCTCGGCGTCCGGGTACTGCCAGTCATGCAGGTAGTGGATGGTGAAAATGTTCGCCTGCAGTAGCTCTTTGGTACAGCCGAAACAGGGTCGCATCGTCGAGTAGAGGGCGGCTCCCTCTGTGGCGATGCCGAAGCGAGCCGCTGCGAGCAAGGTGTTCTGCTCGGCGTGCACACAGATGCAGATGTCGTAGGCCCGTCCAGAGGTGTAGCGGTCACGTTGGGAGCAGCGCGAACACCCACCCTCGGTGCAGTTCGTCATGCTCGCCGGCGTGCCGTTGTAGCCCGTGGAGATGATGCGGTCGTCGAGCACGAGGATGGCGCCGACTCGGTTCCCGAAGCAGTCGGCCCGCGCCCGCACCGCCATGGCGATGCCCATGTAGTAATCACCGCGTTCCGGACGTTTTCGTTCGCTCACATTCCCGGCCCTTCGTATCTTCCTGTCCGCTTCACCAGAGCCGCGCGGCTCTATACAGGAGAATCTCATCATGACGACCACCGACACTGCTCGGCTCCTCGACGCCGCCGAAATCGAGCGCTACCGGGAGGATGGCTACCTCCTGATTCCCGACTTGCTGCCAGTCGCCCACGTCGACGCTTTTCTCGAGCATGAGGCCCGTCAGACCGACCAAGGCCCGAGGGGACTGCAGAACCACCGCACCGACGATGCCTGGGCCGCCATCGCCAGCCACCCGCAGGTCGTCACCAAGGTGCGCCAGCTCATGGGCGGCACGCCGCTCGTCACGCAGACCATGTACATGGCGAAGAAGCCCGACGGCGGTACCGGCGTGGCCATGCATCAGGATACTCACTACATCCGCAACGAGCCAAACACGTTGATGGCCTGCTGGATCGCTTTCGGCGACACCGGCGCCGACAACGGGGGTCTGTGCGTCGCCAAAGGCAGCCACAAACTCGGCCTGTTTGACGCGGGCGAAGTGCGGGAGTCCGACCAGCATACCAAGTGGGTCAACGACTATTCCATGAGGGATCGCGACGGCAAGGAGTGGACGGAGACGATGCAGTCCCATGACATCCACGCGTTTGCACGCGATCAGGTCGAGATGCTCACGGTGCCGAAAGGCGGAGGGGTATTTTTCTCCAGCCTCACCGTGCACGGCTCCTACGCCAACCAGACGACCGACCGAACTCGTCTGGCCTTCGCCACCCACTACGTGCGCGACGACACGTGGGTGTTCCGCGCGGATCTGCAGGGTATGGTCGCCGCTTAGTCTGAGAAGCCAGCGCGGCGGTGCAGCTCGGTGAGAAACGGCTCCGGATCGTCGAGCACACCGCCCGCCGTGGCGTAGTAGTCTTCATCGAGTTGATAGGCTCCGTCGCGGGCAGCCAGCCACGCCGAGCCGGCACGCGGATGCTCGGCCAGCATCTGCTCCCAACGCCCATAGTTCTCCGGGCCATTCGACTCCATCATGCCGCCGCGCACACCGGGAAAAGCTGGCAGGCGCGCCGCGATGTTCTTGTTCCATTCCACCAGAATCGGTACACAGGCATTGTCGGCGACGAAGGCGACCATTTCCTGCTCCGCCGCCGCTGCGAGCATGTCAAAGGCCACACTCAGGGTCTTGCCCGCCGGTTTCACAGCGATGGCGCCGTACCCCGCCCTGCGCCTGTGGGCGACGTCGGCCGGATCGTGCAGACTCTCGTCTGCAGCGACGAGTACGCCAAGGTCACCGACGGACTCGTCCACATCAGCGGCGAAGGGCTCTTCGAGAACGGCGATGCGATCCAGCAGGCCGAGGTCCTCGGCTTCGTCGAGGACCAGACGCAGCGCCGCCTTCGAACGGTAGCGACCGTTGGCGTCGAGGTAGAGGAGGACCTCGCCGCTATCAGTCAGCGGCGTCTTCGCCGCCCGTACGAGAGGCTCCAGCCGCTGCAGACCCCGGCAGTCTCCGGCGACCATCTCGGCCTCGCCCCCCGGGTGCCCGATCTTCACCTTGAGAATCCCCGCACCTTGCTCCAGCAACTGAATGATCTTGGAGTCGGGCATGTTGTAGCCCACCGCCGGGGTCAGCGCCACGCGAGGTTGACGATGTCCGAGAGCGGCCGCCGCAGGTGCGGGTACCCACTCTGCGAAGTCGGTGATCCCTTTTCGTCTGGACCACAGAACCCACGCAGCGTTGTCAAGGGCGACGAGGGTGTTGAGGACGAAAGTCGGCTGCAGGTCGACGCCGCGGCCCGTGGCTGCCCGCGCGAAAGTCTGTGCCGTACCGCGCACGGCTGCCAGCAGGTCTTCAGGGCGCTCCCATTCAACTGCCAGAGAAGCCTGCAGGGCCCTCTCGAGGGTTGCCACCATCAGCGAGTTGCCGCCGGTCTCGGTATGCGCCGAGAACACGTCGGCGTCGGACCAGAGCACCGCCAGACCGCCGATGCCGCAGGCCTCGGTACCCACATCGTCGCACAGGCGGACCACCAGGTTCCACTTCTCATGGAAGGCTGACCCCTTGAAGGCGAAGGGGCGGGCGAAGGGCTCGCGCTGAATGTCGAGGTCAACGCTCGTGATCTGCATGGACGATTTGCTCTACCTCCTCGTGGCATCGGATACTTGTCCGCAATGATCGCGCCGCAAGATGGCCATCCCGCGGCGCGTCTACAACGACAGCCACCGGGAGATCTCCATGAACCCACGAGAACAACGCATCATGGCTGCCATCTTCGCGGCGGCAGCGGTCTACCTCTTCGGGTGGAAGGCTCTCCTGCTGTTCGGGATCGGCGGTATCATCTACTGGATCCTGCGCAACCGAACCTGAGAATCAAGGACACGGGGATTGACTTTCTTGCCGTTATTGATGTTACTACGGCAGAAGGACTTGTGACGATCCTATGAACGCCATCCACCTTCAGGACAACCTGTCCAAAGCGCCGTTGGCCGGACGCGAGCAGGGCATTCAACAGGCCAGTGCCGATTTCGGTCAGCGTCACGGTGCCCAGGAACTCAACCGCCAGCACGCCCTCGACCAGACGCGCACGACAGCCCGCGAAGATGCCGAGGGGCCCGACAACCGCGTCGACGACCCTCCCGACGATGGCCGCGGAGGGCAGCGTCGCCGCCGGTCCCGCGACGATGGTGGCGGTGAGCAGGAACCGGTCGAGCTCCAGAGCCCTTCCGCAATGTCCCGCGAAATCGATCTCCTGGCGTAGTCAGCTCTACTGGTAGGACTCGGTGCGATCGCCGCCGTTGACCGTCAGGTTCTGCCCCGTCAGATAACTCGCCGCGTCGGAAACGAGGAAAGTGACGACGCTGGCGATTTCCTCCGCCTCCCCCGGGCGCCCCAACGGAATCGTGTCGATGAACCGCTCGAGCACGGCCGCATCGCGGCGGTCCATCGCCCCCTGTCCCATTCCCGCGGCGATCAGCCCCGGAGACAGCGCGTTGACGCGGATGTTGTCACGCGCAACCTCCTTCGACAGCACCTTGGTAAGGGCGACGAGAGCGCTCTTTGTCGCCGCGTAGGCGGAGCTGCCCCCTGGCAGGCTGTTGACGATGTTCGACGACACGTTGACGATGTGACCGCCGCCACGGGCCCGCAGATATGGGATGGCGGCACGGCACAGGTAAAAGACGCTGTTGAGATTGACATCGACCATACGCAGCCAGGTATCGATCTCGGTATCGGCCACCTCCAGCCCGCCCACCGTGATGCCGGCGTTGTTCACCAGGATATCGATGCCACCCAGATCCTCGTCGACACGGCGCACCAGATCGTGGGCGACCTCCGGATCGGTGACATCGGCGCCGTAGGCAGCAGCGCTCCCACCCTGACTGCGCAGCCGCTGGACCAGCTCCTGTGCCGCGATCTCGTTGGTGTGGTAATGGACGGCCACCGCCACGCCCGTATTCGCCAGAGCCTGGCAGATCGCCCGCCCGATACCGCCGGCGCCGCCGGTGACCAGGGCTGTCTTGTGTGTCTGTTTCATTAGAACTTCGTCACCGACACCGCCTTGCTGATCATCAGTGTCGCCGCACAGAACATGCCCACCAGCGACATTCCCACGCCAAAGCCCACTGCCAGAACCATGGCCACCTGACGCCAGTGCTGCTTGCCGAACTTGGGCCAGAAATAGTACCTGGCCAGCAATGCGCCGATGACCTCGGTGAACATGGCGAAGAAGGTCGCCGCGCCGGCGGAGGCGACGGCACGGATGTACCCCCAGACGAAGAACATCGGCATGCCGAAGAATCCGAGGAACGAATAGAGGCCGAGGCCGAAGAGGAGACCGACGATGAGGATAGGCCACTTCTCGCCGTCCAGCGGGTGCCGCACATCTTCGTCGATGGCGCCATCCCCGTCGTCGTCCCTCTGGTTGAGGACCTCTTCGTCGGCCAGGCCGTCGAAGTCGTTGTCGAGACCGTCGCCCGTAGACTTCGGGTCCTGCCAGTAGATCTGGAAGAACATGGGCGTCTCGGTAGAACTCTGGTAGAAGTCTCCCCTGAACGTGGGATCTGTATCCAGCTCGATTTTATACGCTATATCTCCATCGGGTCGATCGACTGGCAGTCTTGCGCGGAACAACGTTTCGGGTTCGTCGACGACATCGCCCAGCATGGGCGAAATTAGGAGCGGCACGGGCAGCGACGGGTCCATACCACGTGACTCCGGCAGATCCTGGATCTGAGGTGATCCGCGCACCCCACCCTTGTCTGTGAAATCCGTCGTGAACCAGCCGGTCTCCGACCAGAGACCGTAGGTGCGCATGTTCGGGTTCTTGATGTCCGTGTCGCCTGTGGTCTTCACCCGCCAGTAATAGATCGAGTTGTCCTTCAGGTTCGCAGGACTCCACGCCAGCTCCCCGGACGGCACGACCCGGCCGTCCACCTCTTCACCCGGCTCGTAGGTGACGTCGTACTGCGTCGCCGAGTATTTCACCGCCTCAGCGAAAGCCCGCGCCGGCCAGAAGGTCTGCACGTACGGATAGGCATCCGAAGGGATCGGCGCCAGCTTCCACAGGAAGCTCCAGTACATCAGGCTGGCCCCCAGGACGATCGGTACCATCACGATCTCGGCCTTCAACAGGCTCGTGAAACGCATACCCGTCAACTCGATGATGCGGAAGGTCTCGGCGCCACCACCGAAATCCGCCCCCGCCAGCGGCACGAACCAGATCTCGACACCGCGGTAGCCGGTGAGGAACACCGTCGCTTCGTGCAGGTGCGGAATTACGATGTTCTGGCCGATGAGTCCGTCGAGACGCGCCGACACGAAGGACATGAGCGGCGCATAGACAAAGGCGATCAGGAGGATGGCGATGAGGAGTCCCGTCGTCACCAGTGTCGGAAACAGGGTCTTGGCCAGCAGGATCGGATAGGCCGCCCCCAGGAAGAACAGGGTGACGCAGATCCACAACCGGAAATCACCGCGGTTCAGGTGCTCGATGCAGTAGCCGCGAACCTGCGACTGCTTGTCACACTCGGGGTGGCGGCAGGTCTCGTGATCGTCACCGTGCTGCTGGGCATGGGCATTGTCAACGGCCCGTTCGCGACCGGCGCGGATCACCTGCGTGATGGAGATGATGGCCACAGCCAGTGTCACACCCATGCCGAATGGCTGCCAGAAGTCGATGCCGGATGTGATTTGCGTCTGCACCGCCGACATGCCTGGCACCCAATGCGGCATGTAGCCGTGGCGATGCAAGATCGGCGACAACACGATGAAGGACAGCACGCCGACAAAAGACCCCATCACGCTCCAGAACGGCAGCAGCAATCCGGCGAAAATCGGTGACAGGCTGAAGCTGATGGCGATGGGCGTGGACCCCAAAAAACGCCCCAGCACCGGCGTCAGGTCGGCGAAAGGGATCGGCAGGATCTCCACTTTCTTGCCGGCAAAGGTCTCCGTCAGCGTCGGGATGGCGACATAGATAAAACCGAAGATCAGGCCGATGGCGCCGCCGACGGTGAAGGCTGGCCACTTCCACGACTTCTCCTCAGAACCGCTCTCTTCAGCCAGCGCCATAGCGCCGAGGGCCGCCTGCGGCGCTGTCGGAAAGGGCAGCTGTTCGCGGTCCGACACCAGACGGAACAGCACGTAACCGGACGTGAACCACGTGACGCGGCTGACGATGATGCCGATCACGAGCAACAGGATCGGCAGCAGCCAATCCTCGTGAAAGAACGTGCGCTGGATGATCGCCTCGGAGTCCGGACTGGGTGAGAACCATCCGTACCCCTTCCACTGGAGGCCGACGAGCTTTTCTGTCAGCCCGAACTGCGCTGCTTCGGGAGAACCGACGAAATACTGCCGCCAGATCAGCTGCAGAAAGGTCTGCGTCTCGGCGCGCACGATGAGCTGTGATGCCACATACGTGAGCAGGAAAATCTCCTGCCGCCTCAACGTAGTGAACGAGCGCTTGGCGACCTCGATGAAGAGGATCACCGTCACCCACTGCGCCGCATCCCCGATGCCGATCCCGGTAACCAGAGACAGGTACATCTGCCCGGGGGTCATGATAAAAGCGATGAACAGAACCCCGATCAGGGTCTTACGAGTGAACCCCTCCTCGAACCGATCCGGCGCCTCCAGCAGATCACGATACTCATTGATCTCCTCGTACTGGCGGTCTCTCTTCGCCTGTCTGGATTCCCGAGCCATCAAAGAACCTCAGTCATTCGCTGGATCACCCCGTGGATGTTTCGCGCAGCGAAACTCCCAAATGATCGTGTAGCGATCATCATCATCCCGCCGCCTCGTTCACGTCCAGCTCGAGGTCCTCAGCCCGCTGTACCACTTCACGGCAGTGGTCCGTATGCTCCTGCTGGATCTCCGCCTTCAGAGTCTGCCAGACGAGGAACTGCTTACGGAGATCGAGCATGAAACCCAGGTTTAGTCGCTGCCAGAATGCCACGGGGCCGCTGATCCGTTCGATGTACATCTGAATCTCGAGAATGCGCGGGTTTTCCGTAGGCTTCGTCGTAAACTGCAGATACTGGCTGACACCCATGTCGAAAGGAGCCAGCCACAGTAGCAGCTGCACGGCGTAGGTGCGGCCCGTCGGTGTCTCATCGAGGACGATTCGCGTGCGCTCTGAGTACATGCTGCCAACCGACTCATGTCCGTAAGAGGCGAAATGTGTATGCAGATAGCCGCACAGAGACTCCACGGCGTTGACATTCACCGTGAAGGGAAACGGGAACCGCCACACATCGTCGACAGGATCGGGCAACTGCCAGCGGCGCACGACGTCCGGCACGGCCATCTCCGAGGCCACTCTCGCCGGATAGATTGTGGACACCAGGACGACGATGATGACGAGCAAGGATGAAATGATGGCCGATGTGGACGAGTAGTTCAGCGACACGCCGCCGATCAGGTCCAGGGCGATCAGGACCTTGGCGCCCACCTGGCCGATGATATAGCCGAGGACAACACCCAGGACGCCGTAGACGCATGACTCGGCGATGAACAGAAAGGAGATGTGAATGGGCGCCAGACCGACGGAGGAATAAACCGCGATCTCGCGGAAACGTTCGTAGACGGCGCCCATCATCGTGTTGAGCACGATCAGCGAAGCGATCAGCAGAGGGATGACGAGCGCCCCCAGACCCTCGAGAGTGGTGGCGCCGATGCTGCTGTAGGAATAGGTGCGCATGACGCCGGCGTCGTCCGGCATACCGACGAACAGTCGGAAGCCTGAGCGTGATAGGTAACTCTCGATCAGCCCACGGGCGTCGACACCCTCATCGAACCGCACGGCCACCGACATCAGTTGGGCTCCCCGGCTCGTGAGCCGATCGTAGGGTACGATCGCCAGGCGACTCGCCGGAATGTGTTCGTACGTGATCTCGATGTCCTCCTCGAGGAGGACATCGTTCATCAGGAACATCTGGTCCATGCCCGGCATGTTGAACTGGATGAACTGCTCTTCCGCCGGGGTCATGGGTTCGTTGTTCAGATCGAGGCGGGCGTCGAAAGCCTTGCTGTCGAAAACTCCGATCACCCTCCACGGTTCGCCGAGGACGCGCACCTCGGGACCCTCCCCTCGCTCTACGGAATCGAAGTTCACGCCGAGCTGACTGGCGAGATGGTCGGACAGGATTACGCTCTCCTCGTCCGGCTGTTCGAACCAGCGCCCCGCGACCAGCGTCCTGTCGATTCCGGTCACACCCGGCTCATCCGGCGACAATCCCAGGACCCCGAGGCCGGCGGCTTCCTTGCCCTCGAGGCGCATCGGGATATACCCCGCTTCTTCGAAGCCCATCGTCAGCCACGTGCGCGGCGCGAGGGTGCCCGACTCGCCGAAGTGCGACTCGAGATAGTCATAGTGTGTCGGCTCCCACGACCACCAGTTGACGTCGTGAAAGAGGATGCCGCTGTAGGGTGGCTTCCAGTCCTTCTCGAAGCCGATGAATTGGATGCTGGGTGTGAAGGACGTAAAGGACAGAACTGTGAAAGTCAGGATCGTAATCGTCGCCAGCGTCAACCCCGTGCGCATCATCCGTCGGCGCATATTGGAGATACCCAGCATGAAGGCGACGTAGGCCGTGCCCGACCGGCTCAGGTCGCCGCTGGCCGTGCCGGCAGCGCGTTGTCGCAGAGCGGTCATGAAGCTGTTGAAGCGTCCGACGATGAGGGTGATGACGAAGAACGCCATGGCCATCACCATCAGCGCCAGCAAGACGATGATCGGGTGCGCCAGTTCGAAGGCGGGATGAACCTGAGACAACACCAGCCAGATGACAAACAAGATCCCGCCAAACCAGGCCAGCTGTTTCTGAATCTCGGGTTGGGCTACCACGAGGCGCTCAGCGAAGAAGGCCGCCGGCACCAGCAGAGCGACGAAGAACACGAGCCCCACGATGACATCGTTCTGCGTGCCCCTTACGTCGGGGTAGGCGCGATTCTCAAGCCCCAGCGCCTCCCGGATGTACTTGGCATACTTCCCCCACTGGAGATCCCGCATCGCCGCCTCGGCCTTCTGCAGGGCCTGCCATGAGCGACTGTGAAGGGCGTCGAGACGGGGGTTTTCGATGGCGAAGCCCCGCATACGCTCGATGCGGACGTCGTCCAGGCGCCACATGTCCTTCATCGACTGCAGACTGACGTAGGGCACCATGCGGCTCAGGCGCGGATCAAAGCCCTTTCCCTGTCCCGTGAGTTCGTCGGTGGCTCCCTCGTTGTTGAGCAGCACCACCGAGCCATCCACGAGGCGCAGCGAATCACCAGGCACCCCATAGAGAACCATCATCTGTTCGTCGAAGTCGCCCATGGCAAAGCCGTACTGACGCGGCACGGCACCGCGCTTGTCGAGCACCTTCTGCCTGTTGTGAAAGTTACCGAAGGTGAAGTGGTACTCGGCGTGGATGCGGTCGTGGATCTCGAGGCTGGCCGACTCGAAGAGGATCGTCGTCCAGATCGTCTCGGCCTTGACCAGCGTCTGTTCGAAGGCGCCGAGCGCCTGCGCCCTGGCACCATGGTCCGTGCTGAAGGTGATGTCCCCCGTCTCGGGGTCCACCAGATACCCTCGCACCTGCGTCGTGAACTTCCTCAGCCCGTCGACCTGATAGTTGCCGTCCTCGTCGGCGATACGGATCAGCGGCCGCCACATTCTGAAGTAGCGATCGTTGATGATCGCCGCCATGGCACCGGGTACGGGGATGTCCGGCGTGGCGCTGCGCCGGGGCAGCAGGCGCATGCCTCCGGTGACCGACACCCAGACGTCGGTGATGTTCTTCTTGTGCGCGGCGCGCAGCTCCTCCCAGTCGTGACCGAACAGCTGCCGGTCCGCCAGCGCCCGTCCCAGGGTGGCGTTCAGCATGGCGCTCTGCCGCGCGATGTTGCCCACGTTCACCTTGTCGGGCGTGTCGAGCGGGCTGTCGAGGACCATCCGCCGGTCCGTCGTGGTGAGCATGCTCAGCGTGACGATGCCCGTCGCCAGGGCGTAGTCGGCGTTTTCGCGGAACGTATCGGGGTCCAGGTACGAGTCCCAGGACACGCCTTTGAT
>JAYZCA010000142.1:0-11297 GCA_036339235.1 Candidatus Latescibacterota bacterium
CAGCAGCCGACGGGAACCCGGAGTAGCCGCCGAAGACACCTTCCAGCGGCCATGCCTCGCGCACGACAATTCCACGCCAGCCACCTGTGGCCTGAAGTTGTCCGCGGAAGATGATGGAGGGCTGGATAAGGGTGTCGTAATGCTTTTCGTAGAGACTGGGGTGCACGACACACTGCAGGAAGCCGGTCTCGTCTTCGAGGGTGATGAACATAAAACCCTTGGCTGTGGGCGGACGCTGACGCATGATGACGATGCCGGCGACTGTGATTAGAGGACCACTGCTGTCGGTGGCGGAATGATGCTTGGAATCATCCGTCTTCTCAGCGCTGGACTCCGGCGCCCTAAGCGGCACGTAACGGAAGCAGGCTTCAATGGGCTGAATGTGGAGATCGGTGAGCTGCCTTCGCGCCAGGGAGATCGGATGCGTGCGGCCGGCGCCGTGGGTCTTGTAGTCCCAGGACAAACGTTCCGCGGACGTGAAGGGCTGCAGCTCGGGCAGGTCCTTGGGCAGGATGAGGGGCATGTCGAAGAGGGTGGACGCATCGGGCTCGCGGGCTTGCAGTCGGTTGGCCGCCACACCGGCCTGCCACAACGCGTCACGCGAGTTGCCGGCGAGTTCATCGAGCGCGCCGGAGCGGGCCAGCGCGTCGAGTACGCGTCGGTCGAGGAAGACGCGCGTCACCAGGTCCTCCACCGAGTGAAAGGGTCCCGACATGCGCGCCCAGAGGATCTGTTCAGACACCTCGTCTGACAGCCCCTGCACAGCGGTCAGCGGCTTGCGGATCGCGAGGAGACTGGATCCTTTCGTGCCGCCGTCGATGCGGGTCAGGTCATAACGTGTACCAGACAGGTTGATGTTGGGGAGCAGCACGGGCACACCGAAACGGCGCGCCTCATCTTCCAGCGTCATCAGGTTGTAGAAGCCGGGACGGTGCTGCATGAAGGCCGCTAGGTGCGCCGCCGGGTGGTAACGCTTCATCCACGCCGAGTGGTAGACGGTCTGCGCGAAGGCGGCGGCGTGGGAGCGGCAGAAGCCGTAGCCGACGAAGTGCGAGACCTTCTCAAAGACGGACCTGGCGATGGGCGGCGGCACGCCCCGCTCGATGGCGCCGGCGACGAACAGTATGCCCATCTCCTGCATACGCACCGGGTCGTGGACCTTCGACATGAGGGAACGGAAGTCGTCGGCATCGGCCAGCGACATGCCGGCGAAGCGATAGGCAATGTCGAGGATCTGCTCCTGAAAGAGGATGACGCCGTAGGTGTCGCGCAGGATGGGCTCGAGGCTGGGGTGTTCGTAGACGACGGGATCCCACCCACGGCGACGGCGGATGAAAGGGTGGACCATGCCACTCTGTAATGGTCCAGGGCGGAACAGGGCGACTTCGGCGACCAGGTCATCGAAAATTTCCGGCTGGTTCTTGGCGATCAGGTGCATCTGCCCCTGTGACTCGATCTGGAACATCGTCACGGTCTTTCCCGAACAGATCAGCTCGTAGACGTCCTTATCGTCCAGTGACATGGTGTCGAAGTCGATGTCGACGCCTTCGTGGCGTTTGGCCATGCTGGCGCCCTCGCTGAGGCAGGCCATCATACGCAGGCCGAGGACGTCGAGTTTCACCAGGCCCATGGCTTCGACATCCTCCTTGTCGAACTGCACGACCTTGACGCCGTTTGCCGATACCTGAATGGGCGTGAAGTGGGACAGTGGCTTGCGCGACAGGATCATCCCGCCCGAGTGCAGGCCGAGATGCCGCGGGCAGAGGTGCAGGTCGGCGACACATTCGAAGAGCAGCTCGGTTAGGGGTGAACTACCGAGGGCTTTCGTGATGGGAGTGCGGTGCTCCTCCACATCGCGAGCCTGGCCGGAGGGCACGGACTGGGACAATTCGTCCACCTTCGTCATCGGCCAGCCCAGGGCCTTGGCGACATCGCGTAATGCCATCCGCAGTCTGTAGGTGATAAGAGTCGCTGTCATCGCCGTCTGTTCTATGCCGAAGCGTCGTTCCATCCAGTCGATGACCTCGTCGCGGCGGTCGGAGTCGAAGTCGACGTCGATGTCGGGGGTACCCTTGCGGCCGCCGTGGAGGAAGCGCTCGAAGAGCAGGTTGTGGCGGATCGGGTCGACGGCGGTGATGCCGAGCAGGTAGGCGACGATGCTGTTGGCCGCCGAACCGCGTCCTGCGCAGCGAATGCCCCGGGCCTTGGCTTCGGCGACCACCTCGTAGACGACGAGGAAGAACTCGGACAATTCGAGGGTACTGATGATCAGCAGTTCTTTGGTGAGTTGTGCCCGTGCCGCGGCCTGACCTTCCGGTTTGTACAGCCGGGCGAGGCCGGCGTCGCAAAGATCGACGAGCAGCTTGTCGGCGGTGATCCCCGGGGGAATCTGGGCCGCCGGAGGCGTGATGTATTCGGGTACCAGGTCGACGTGGCAGCGCTCGGCGACCTCAGCGGTGTGCTCGAAAGCGTCGGGGCAGAACGGCAGCAGACGGCGCAACTGCGTCTCGGACTTGAGGTATGCTTCGGCATTCCGCGGCCGCTCCTGGTGCGGCTCGGCGACGGGGTGGTTGAGGCCCATGCAGGTGAGCAGGTCGTAGCGGCTCCAGTGGGATGGCGTGGCGTAGCGCACATCGTTGGTGACAACAGCGGACACCGACTGGGCCTCAGCGAGTTCGAAGAGGCGGTGGGCGACACGGCCGTCCTCCGGCAGTAGTCCGTGGGTGATCTCGACGTAGAGGGCATCGCCGAAGACGTCGTGCAGCGTGGAGAGCCAGGCGCGCGCGCCGTCGTAGCGTCGATGGGCGAGGTGTTGCCATAACCGCCCATCGCGGCCCCCCGTCAGGCAGAGCAGGCGAGCGGAGAGGGTCGCTAGGTCGTTGAGTGTGATGGACGGTACTTCGCGGCGATCGGTGGGCAGCGGATCTGAGGTATCGGGAGAAATTTCGCCGTCATCGAGAGGTGGGATTCCGGCGGCCGACAGATGAGCTCGAGTCAACAGCTGGCACAGGTCACGGTAGCCGCCCGGGTCGCGCGCCAGCAGTACGAGGGGCGCGCCGTCGGCGATGATCTCGGCACCGAGCACGGCGTGTACACCGGCAACGCGGCAGGCTTTCTGGAAACGTACGGTGCCGTAGATCCCATGACGGTCGGTGAGAGCCAGCGCCGGCTGACCGAGGCGCGCGGCGTGCTGCACAAGGTCGGCGGGGCACGAGCCGCCGGCACGAAAGCTGAACCAGCTGCGGGTGTGCAGGTGAACGAACACGAGAAGGGAGAGGGGACTATCAGTGAAGGATACGCGCCAGGATCCAGGCATCGCCGCCCTTCAGGTAGATCTCCACGGCACAACCGTACATCGTTGGTTCGGGAGCCGCCTCGACCAGTAGGTAGTCACGCTTCTCTGCACCGGATGTACTCGACCACCAGCGAGACTGCAGCACCAGCAGTCGAGGACGCGCAGGACGTGCCAGACCGTTGCCCGCCAGCGCCAGGTGCGGGGGATGCCGTCATCGCCGACTGTGACATCGATCGTTTCGTGGTATGACTTCATTGTTGTTCCGTCAACGGGCTGGTGTCCTGTCGCAGAAATTCGTCAACATTCGTCCGCCGAGCCATCTCTGCGACAGGACAATAGGGGTTCGAAGCGGTATTCCTCCTCGGGGAAGAAGGGGTCTGCATGGGCGCGTACGGGGCGCGTTAGTTTGCCGGGGAAACGGGCTTCCATGGCGCACACCAGCGCCGGCAGCAAATCGGTGCGTGGTGCAGAAAAAAGCCGTGTCTGACGGCCGGGGACCTCGGTCAGACCGCTGAAGGTGATGCTCAGCCGATGTACGCTGCGGCTGGCGGGCACTTGCTGCCGGCAGGAGGTGGCGCCCGTGAGGACCAGATGCAGCAACGTTTCGGCGGTGGCGCGCAGGACGTCGAGACGGGCCGTCGGCTCCTTGAGGATGCGGCTGGCGCTGCGGTTGCGAGTGCTGCGGCCGTGCAGCACGATCTCCACATGGTGGGCGCAGCGACCGTCGAGGCGGGTGACCATCTGCGCCAGCAGGTGGTGGAGTACGGGCTGCAACTCACCCGGCTCGAAGACGGGCCAGTCGAAGTCGTGAGAGGCACACAGGACGCACGGGTCGAAGAGGGCCACCGGCGGCTCGGTGTCGACGGGGTGCAGCAGTTCGAAGAGGCGCACGCCCTCGCTGCCAAACTGGGCATGTAGCTGCCGTCGCGTGATGTGGATGGCGTGGTGGACGGCGCGCATGCCGAACAGGCCGAGACGTTCGATCAGGTCGGGGTCAAAGCGCAATGTTTCGAGCAGGGCCACCGGCGCCTGGCGCAGGAAAGCCCCTATCATGTGAGCCGGCACGGAGGTGACCGATCCGGACGAGCCGGATTTCGATCCGGTCTCGGCGTAGGCAGCCGCCAGCATTGCCCAGGAGCGAGCCGAAGAGACGCCGACGCAGGCGCCCAGATCGGTGGCTGAAGCCTGGAGCCGGCCGTGATCGGGACCCTGAAGCATTGCCCAGGCGCCGTTGTCCCACAACCCGGTGGCGGGAACTTCGTAGAGGCAGCCGGAGTTGGCAGGCTTGCGGCGCCCTGATCTCAGGCTGGTGACGAGAGGATCGGGGACGGGTTGTACCTGGGGCGTGAGGTCGTACAGGCGGAAGAGAACGTGATCCCACAGGGCCCGTTCCACCGCCGGGTCGCGCAGCAGGAAGAGGGCCTCAGGCGCCAGGCGGCGGGCGCGGTCCATCAGGTCGCCGATGGCGACGGTACCGCGCAACGACGGGGTGGTGGCCAGGACACGGCCATGAGCGCAGGCGGCAATGACGGGATTCCGGTCGCCAGAGGCGGAGTCTTCGCTCCAGCGGTGGGCCAGAGCCCAGGCAGCAAAATGGGGGATGTAGAAGCAGGCGAGATCCATGCACAGGCGTCGCTTGATAGTGAACATTTGTTCAGTATATCGGCAGAATCGAACCGGGTCAAGGAGGAGGTGAAAGGGGAACTCGTCGTCACGGAGTGTCGGTGTGCGGAGGGGCGGCTTTCTATGCCGAAAAGTTGCGCTGCCGGCAGCATCGTACAATTGACAGCCCTGTACTGGCCGACGCCCAGTTCACCATTGCCCGCAAGCGAGGAGTTCATGACAATTCCAACGCCCGAAGAACGCCAGTTCTGGGAAGACAACGGATACCTGGTTCTCGAGCAGGCCATGGTGGGCAAGGACCTTTTACGCCTGCAGGAGGCATTCCATCGCGCGGCGGCCGACTGCAAGGAGGAATGGCTGCAAGGGATCGCCAGGGGAACGCGGCCGGCAGCCCATTTCGACATTCCCAATCCCTTCGAGCACGACGACGTCTTCATCGACCTGATCGACCATCCGTCCTGGTATCCGTACCTGCTGGATTTCGCCGACGGTGAGCTCATCCTGCTTGGCCCGCAGGTGCGTACGCTGCCAGCTCAACCCATCAGCTACGTGGGTTGGCACCCGGATGTGCCGCAAACGAATCCGCTGCATATGAAGGTGCAGATCTACGTCGAGGATGTGCCCGCCGACGGAGGCGCCTTCGCCTTCGTTCCCGGGAGCCACAAGCCGGACGCCGGCGATTGTCCCAAGCCGCGACCACTGGATGCCATGCCAGGCCATATCGTACTCCCCGGGAAGGCGGGAGACGCGATCCTGTTCAACTCGTACGGATGGCATACGTCGATGGTGAACGCCACGAGCCTGGCGCGGAAATCGATCATCCTCATCTACGAAAGGTGGACCGAGGGACGGGTCGCTCCCGATCGCTACGCGGCGATCGAGGACAGGATGACGACGACGGCGCGTCGCAAGCTGTTCGGGCTCGAGCCATGCCAGTCGTCCTGATCGACGCTCACGCACACGTCTTTGCCAAAGTCTCGGGGGAGTTTCCGCGACAGGTCACCGACACGACGCCGGCAGACCGCGAGGCGACGGCGGAACAACTGCTCGAGAGGATGGCGGCCACCGGCGTGGAGAAGGCGAATCTCATCCAGATCGGTGGCCAGGGAGTCGAGCATCACCGATATCTGCTGCGATGCCTGAGGACCTATCCCGAACACTTCCGTGGCATTGGACTGATCGCCGACCACCAGCATCCGGAAGAGCAGATGGATCGGCTGGCGGGGGACGGTGGCATCATCGGTTTTCGGCTCTTCGACATCGGCGGTCCACGAGATCCGCTGGCGCCGATGGACGTACGGACCTTCGAGACGTATCCGGTGTGGAGGCATGCAGCGGAGAAGGACTACGTGATCTGGCTGTATCCGCAGGCGGCAGAAAATCACTGTGTGCCATTTATGCTGCAGGCCTTTCCAGAAATGACGGTGGTGTATAACCACCTGGCCTTCTGTCCCGGGGATGGGACATTCGGGCGCGACGAAGCAGGACGAGCGCAGATCGACCTACCGATCCCGCCCCAGACGCGCTACAACACGATGGGACTGCATCAGTACCCGAACGTGTGCGTTATGCTGTCAGGACAGTATGCGTTTTCAAAAGAGGCATACCCCTACAAAGATCTGAGCCAGTGGCACGGGAATCTGCTGCGGACGTTCCAGGCAGACCATCTGATGTGGGGGACGGATTCGCCGTGGATCGTGCAGGACCCGGGGTACGACGAGCTGGTGCGGGTGATCGATGCGCAGTTGCCCGAGTCGAAGGCACAGGACCGGGCGTTGATCATGGGCGGCACGGCGCAGGCGCGGCTGTTCAGCCGGTGAGTGAAGGCGCTCCTGTCGCAGCCGTCACGGGCGGGTTATTGTGAGTCAGATGAGTGGTATTTCTCCGAACGAGTATCCACAGGACGAATTTCATGACGACTGCCACGCACTACCATCACCTCACCGAGGATGAAATCTCCCGATTCTGGGAGGACGGCTTCCTCGTCGTCCCTGACGCGCTCGACAAGTCGACGATCGCCACTGCAAAGCAGGCCATCCTCGATCTGATCCCGCGTGACTTCGTGTTCGGCGAGCGGTTCGCGTCGCACAGCGGACGCCTGAAGCCGCACAACGAAGACGGCAGCCAGAGCTACTACACGCCCGAGTTGCTGCCTTTGCTGATCAACGAGACGCTCTACAAGGTGATGGTGGACCTGTTCGAGACCGAGTACCTGCGCGTCAGCGACGGGTCCGTGGGGATCACGCTCAAAGATGCCGGACCGGAAGGACTGACGCAGAGACTGCACCTGGACATGCGGCGCCCCACCCCGGAACAACTGAGCCTGGAGCATGTGCGCTACAACGTTGGCATGGGCGGCTGCTACTATCTGTCCGGCGTGGAACAGAACGGCGCGGGGATCCACGTGATCCCCGGCGGCCACCGCATGGCCGAAGAGATCATGCTCAACGAAGAGGGTGGGCTACAGCGCTTCGAGAACTGGCGGCAGATCAACGATCTGGCGCCGTCGGTGGAAGTCACGGCCAACGCCGGCGACTTCGTACTCATGCACCACATGATGCCGCACGGGGCCAGCCGCAATCTGAATCCCACACCCCGGGTGGCTCAGTTTACGCGATTCTACCGACTGACGGAGGAGGAAGCGCACCAGGCGCCGGGACCGGACCGGGAGTTGAGCGCCGACGGGATGGCGACGTTGACGCCCCTGGGGCGCAAGCTGTTCCGCTTCGATCCGTGGATTGGGTAGATCGAGGATGACGGCGACAGCGACGACCACCAATCTCGCGAAACTGCAAGATCACCTGTCAACACAGGAAGTTCCCGCGGTACTGGTCACCGATATCACGAATGTCAGGTGGCTGACGGGGTTTGGGGGCTCCTTCGGGATGGTCATCGTAACCCCGGAGGCCGGGCTGTTTCTGACCGACAGTCGATATCGAATTCAGGCGGTGGAACAGGTTCAGGTCTGCCCGAGCCGGTCCTTTGGCCGGCCGACGACGGCGACACAATTCCTCGCTCAACAGCTGCAGGAACTCGGTATCAAGCAGATTGGCGTCGACGAAGATCACGTCACACTGAGCCAGTTGAGAGGCTGGCAGGAAGAGATGGCCGACGTTGAGTTCGCCGGCCGGCGCGATGTCTGCACCGATCAGAGAATGATCAAGTCGGAAGCGGAACTGTCGATCATGAGGCGGGCATGTGATCTGGCCGACCGCTGCATGAGGCACGTTGTCGACAGGGTCGCCGTGGGCAAGACCGAGAGGCAGCTGCTCGTGGCGATTCACCAGTTCCTGCTCGAAAACGACTCCGAAGCGTCCTTCGAGC
This sequence comes from Candidatus Latescibacterota bacterium, assembly GCA_036339235.1. Taxonomy (GTDB): domain Bacteria; phylum Latescibacterota; class UBA2968; order UBA8231; family UBA8231; genus UBA8231. The sequence continues at coordinate 8,243 of JAYZCA010000142.1, forward strand.
CGATTGTCGTCAGCGGTCCTCGTAGTGCGCGACCGCATGGAACGGCAAGCGAGCGGAAGCTGGAGTCCGGCGACTTTCTGACGTTCGACCTGGGGGCCATCGTAGATGGCTACTGCAGCGATATTACGCGAACGGTCGTGGTGGGGACCGCGACACCGCGGCACCGCGAGGTGTATCAACTTGTACTGGCCGCCGAAGAGGCATGTATCGCGAGTTGCGTGCAGGGCGCCACTGGCAAAGAGCTCGACCAGCTGACTCGCCAGGTTCTGGACCGGGGCGACCTGTCTCAGTATTTCACCCACGGACTGGGCCACGGACTGGGAACACTCGTTCACGACAGTGGCAGACTCAGCTCGACGGTCGACCAGACACTCGAAGTCGGTCAGGTCTGGACCATCGAACCAGGTGTCTACATCGAAGGATTTGGTGGCGTCCGCATCGAGGATGTCATCGTCGTCACCGACGGGGAACCGGAAGTGCTGACTCACTTTCCCAAAGAGCTACTCGAGCTGTAGGCTCGTCACTTCCACTGCGGCTGGCTCACCGGCCGCAGGGGCAGTCGGATGCGGAATCGGGGGCGGTTGTCCTGGTCCAGGCGGAATCTGCCCCCGAGGCTGGGGCCTTCGGCCTGGCCACCGAAAAACTTCATCGACCGTTCGACGACGGTGCCGTCGCCAGATGAAGTACCGTCGTAGCTCCAGTGACCGGCGCTGAGGACGGGCCGCGGGTCGTAGGACACCTCCAACTGTACTCGCAGGCGGGCGCCGTCGTGCAGGGTGAAGGTGGCGACGGCGCGGGTCCTGCGGCCGTCGCGCTTGCCGTCGATGGCGTAGGCGGTCACGGCAACCGGCGTCCAGGCGCCGTCGACCCAGGCTTCGACGGAGGGTTCGTCATCGCCGGAGCAGGCGCCGAAAGACAGAGCCAGCGGGAGAAGGAAAGCCTTCATGATCCTCATGACGCCACGTCACCTCCGTTTCGAGCTCCAAGTCGAACTCTTGCTGCGGATGGGCCGTGCCGGCGCGATCGGCGGAGCGCGAGACGGCAAGCCGAGAGTTCGGATCAAGTGCTTCTGCTTGGCCGCAAGCAGCATACAACCTCGCGCCGAAGGGTCGATCATGACTACTATGACGGGCGGCGCTCAACTTCAAGCAGGCGTGTCCGCCAGGGTGACTCTCAATTCACCTCACCCCAGCAGGGTGAGACCCTCCGCCTTCATCCGGGCGTAACCGGTGAGATGTTCGTGGTAATGAGACTTCGTGACCATGTGACACTTGCAGATCAATGACGACGCTGAGGGCCTAAGCCAACTCCCGCGCTGCGCAGCACCAACTTCCTGATGCCGCGGGTATCGCTCTCGTTCTGCTGCAGGACCTTCGTCCATTTCGCCTTCGCTCCGGCGCTGATGGCGTCGTAGGCGCCGTGTCTGTTCAGCTGCCGTTCGACGTAGCGCAGGCGGCTGGTGGTGTGCCGGGTGCCCAGGTGACGGGGTTGCGGCTGTCCCATATCTGCGAGGAAGTCCGCCAGACTCCAGTCGGACGCGCCGCCCCTCTCGGACTTGTCGTGCCAGAGCAGGGCCAACTGTTGTGCGTCTTCGTAGAGATCCGTCAACGCGCCGCCCGAGGGCGTGTAGCGTCCGACGACGTCCAGCGCATGTGGCGAGAATGCGAAGATCAGACGGGACTCGCGGGCACAGCGAGCGAGCAGGGCCCGAACTTCATCCTCGAAGCGGTTGACACGCAGGTCCTTGGCCAGCGCCGCATCACCAAAGGCGAAGTCGGTGACCACCTGTTCGAAGACGTCGTCCACCGAGATGCCGATGACGACGGGCGGTCGGTCGCGCACCCCCTTGATGTCGATGTAGATGCCGCGCGCTTCGACATCGGACCCGCTCACTCGAAGTCGAGTTCCACGAACTCACCCAGGGGCTCGAAGCCTCGGCGCTGGTAGATATCGTTGACCGTGGAATTTTCCACGTCGGCGAAGAGGGTGCAGAAGCGCTTGCCTGCGGCCAGGATCTCGTGGCAGAGGGCGGCGACGCAGGAGGTGGCGTAGCCCTTGCCGCGCAGAGCCTTGGGGGTGTAGACGGCGTTGATGGCCATCCCCGTCGGCGTCGGCCGGGACCGGGCGGCATAGGACACCGGCTCGCCGCCGTCCTCCCAGATACGGTAGTCGCCGTCGGCGAGGCGCCGCGAGACGGCGCCCACTTCCTGGCCCCGGGGCGCGCGGCGGTGAATCTCCCAGTGGAAAAAGCATCGACCCACGTTTCGAGAAGGTCGCGGGCCGTATCCGTGGCGCTTCGAAAGGTTCCCGACGCGTTGCCAGGATCGCGTATCTGACGCAGTTCGTAGACGGTCATGACCAGTCCCTGACTGGTGCGTTGTCCGGAGAGTTTCGTCCAGACGTCGGCAAAGGCTTCCGCCAAGGGCCGTGGGCCGAGGACGCCAGGAATTGGTCTGGACGCGGACCGCAAGTGGTTGGCCAGTGCATACAGAACGTCGCGTTCGGGCGTGTCCCTGCTGGAATGGAGGATGACACGATGGGGTGGTGTCACGACGGCGATGAGTCGCACCTGACCGGCTTCTTCCACCGATGCCATGAACGTTCGTCGGGATCGAGGTCGGCGATGCGGCCGACCCGATCGGCGATGCCGTAAATCAGGCCGGTGAAGGCTTCGTTACGCCCCGACACGGGCGCGGCGCGTTCGAGGAAGCGGGCGCTGTCGTCGTAGTCGATGATGTCCATGAGACGAAGCTGCGCAGGGGACCGCAACGAGCGCAAGCCCCAAAAATGGGTGTCAACGCCTTGCTATTTTCCACCTCTGCGCGCGGCCATCATCTGGCCGATCATCTTCGCCACGTCACCGGCGCCCTTGAAGGCGACGACGGCGACGGTGACGTAGAACATGATACTGGAGACTGTAAACACGTAACTCCAGAGACTCTTCCAGGTGGCTACGTCCATCGTCCATTCTCCTTCAGTTCATGTCGCGGAAGTCGAGGGGCCGCGACGGGTGGCTCTTCTGGGTCAGCAGCGAACCGACGATCATGCCGAGGCC
>JAYZCA010000143.1:0-3378 GCA_036339235.1 Candidatus Latescibacterota bacterium
AGCCATCACGGTCAGACCCGTAGTGTGCCTCCCAGGGCACAGACCTACGAGGAATGGCTCAGGCAGAACCGCCTGGCGGCGTCAGTGCCTTTATACTAGCAAAGAGGGGGCGGAAATCTAGTGTAGATACAGTCACTTGTACACCGGTACGCAGACAACGTTTGAGAACGGGTGCAGGGGTCTGACGGTATGGACCGACGTTTCATCGGTGACTGAGACCGCGACTTGGTGACCAGGCGCTGTCGTCTGTCACTCGCTTGACGCGCCCTCGATCAGAGCGACCCGCGCGTGCTCACGGGTCAGAAACTTCGCCAGCCAGGATGCGTTGAAACCGAAGTTGGCATGCTCCAGATCCGGGTCGGCTCCCCGGCGCAGCAGGTGCCGAACCATGTCGCCGTCGTCGGAATAGATCGCTGTCAGGATTGGTGAGAATACATCCAGTTGGGTCCAGTCGAAGAAGCCGGAAGCATGACCGTTTATGTCGGCTCCCCGTTCCAGCAACCAGTCGACGGCTTCCTCCGATCCCCCGTAGGCGGCGTAAATCAGAGCCGTGTCGAGAATCTGTTGCCTCGTCAGCGTCTCTTCCACGTTTGGCCGGAAGGCATTGTTGGCCTTCTCCGTCAACTCCCCATCGGGGTCGAGGAAACTCTCCATCACATCGGTCCGCCCCAGCGCGGCGGCGAAGGGCAGATCGACGTCGATGCCGGCGGCAAACAGATCCTGCGCGACCTGGAAGTGCCCCGGGGGAAACGCGTCCCGGCGCGGGACGGGACCGACCAGGGCGTTCCACATCAGTTTCGGGCCGGCGGGCGCACCCATGTCGATGAGCCTGGCGATCATGCCGCTGCGCAGACCCATCCAGCCGAGCTGCGCGGACGTCACCACCAGGTCGAGGGTCGACGTTGAATCGGCCGTCGCCACACCGATTTCCGCCCCTTCAGCCAGCAGCATGTCCCACATGTCAGCGATGTTTTTCGGAAGAGGCGCGCGATCCGTGCCCGCCGCCACATGCAGCAGGGTCGCTCCTTCGAGATTCGGAATGGGGTAGAGTTCGTCCTGGTACCCTCGGGCATTGACAAGTTCAGGCTCGGCCTCCAGCAGGGCTTGCAGACCTTCCACATCGCCATCGTCCAGAAGGGCCACTGCTTCCTCGAATCTTTGGTGTTCCGAGGCGTAGCCCTCCCTGGCCTGGGGAGGGAGAGTCTCCCCTGATTGCGGCACCGCAAGGGCCACGAGCTCCTTCGAGACCCTTCCGCCGGTGGTCGCGGCGATGAACTGACGACCGTCGACGACGTACGAGATCAGGCCACCCTCGGTGTTATGTGGCAGGACCGTGTGTCCCAGCTGCTCACCGGTCTCCTTGTCGTACGCGTGCAGGCTCGCATCCTGGTCGATGAAGTACCCGCTCCCGCCCGTGTTCGGCGACCCCGGTGTGGCGAACAGCAGCGTCGGTGTCGTCAGCAGGAACACCCGCTGCATCCATCCCAGTTCGTCGGGTACGCCTTCCGCGTCGCGTAGTGCCGGGTGATCCACCGGGCCCTTGCCGACGGGCCGCATCCACAGGTGTTCGCCAGTGTTCATGTCGATGGCGGTGATCCGGCTGTACGGGGGCTTGGTCAACGGCAGACCTTGGGGGCCGTTCATCGTCGCGGCCACGCCGCCATAGGCGGAAAAGGCTGTGGGATCATCGATCATGTTCAGTTGCGTCGTGAAAGGCATCGTTTTCGACGGCACGAACAGCACGCCAGTATTCGGGTCGGCGCTGCCTCCGACCCAGTCGCTGCCGCCCAACTCGCCGGGCACCTGAATCGCTCCCCGCAGCGAAGGCGGCGTGTAGAGCGGGCCGTAGTCGTAGCGGGAGATGATTTCGATGGCCTGCTGCCTCAGCTCCGGCGTGAAGTCGATCAGGTCGTCGATCGTGAGACCCTGTTGATCGAAGGCAGCCGGTTTCGTCGGGTAGGGCTGCGTCGGCCAGGACGCCTCGCCGGCAACGCCGGACTGCGGGGCGGGACGTTCCTCGATGGGCCAGATCGGCTCCCCGGTCACGCGATCGAGTACGTAGGCGAAGGCCTGTTTCGTCAGCTGTACGACGATCTTCCGCGGACGTCCGTCGACGACGACGTCCAGCAACACAGGCGCCGCCGGCGGATCGTAGTTCCACAGCGTGTGATGGATGAACTGATAGTGCCAGAGCCGTTCGCCGGTGCGTGCGTCGACGGCGACGAGACAGTCGCTGAACAGGTTTCGCCCGAGACGCTCGCCGCCGTAGCGGTCGTGGCTCACCGAGCTCACCGGCAGGTAGGCGATGCCCAGCTCTTCGTCGACGCTCATCGCCGCCCACACGTTGGCCGAGCCGAAGTAGTCCCAGGAGTTGTCCGGCCATTCGTCGTAGCCGTACTCGCCGGGTTGCGGGATCGTGTGGAACGTCCACAGCAACTCGCCGGTGCGCACGTCGTACCCTCGCACATCGCCAGGTGCCGTGTAGAGATCCGGTGACGTGCCGTCGTGCCAGTCGTTGATGATAGATCCGACGATGACGACGTCGCCGGCGACGATGGGGGGCGACGCCAGGCCGAAGCTCTCGGGGTCCATCACGGGGGCGCGCATGCCCTGCGTCAGGTCGACCCGTCCCCCGGAACCGAAGGCCGGATCGGGGAGTCCCGTCTTCGCGTCCAGCGAGTAGAGCGTGTCTGCCTGCGTGCCGAACAGAAGCCTCGTCTCTCCGTCCGCACCTCGCCAGTACGCCACGCCCCGGTTGAACGCACCCTCTCCGCCGGCGGTGAAGCGCCACAGTTCCTTGCCGGTCCTCGCGTCCACAGCCAGCGCCATGTAGCTGGGCGTGAAGGTATACAGGACACCGTCGATGACGAGCGGCGTTCCTTTGTATCTGCTCGACCGCTCCCCTTCAACCGTCGGAAGCTTGTAGCGCCAGATGATCTTCAGGCTGTCGACATTGCCGGCGTGGATTTGGTCATAGGGTGCGTACTTCGTGCTGGTGGCATCACCGCCCCAGTGGGTCCAGTCAGCGGTGGCGGTGGTCGCCCAGTTGAGGGCGATGACACTGAGGCCGAGGCGGCAGAGGGGGAGGGCTCTCACAGGCAGGACTCTCCTTCAATTGAATAGGGGCGACGGCAGAATTGTGTTGGGAGGTGTGCAAGTGTACTGAAAATCCGCGGGGGGACGATTTGTCACTCCTGGAGTAGCGGCTCGATGAATCATCCAAACTGGGCACGGGGGGCTGTTCTCGCTACAGTTCCTCGGTGGCAGACACGATGTCGAGAGGCGTCGTGGTCCTTACCGATGACAGGGCTATGCCGTGGGCGGCTTCCTCAGCGCCGTTACGATGTCACCGACATCTGATGTCCCAAGCCCCGCGGA
>JAYZCA010000144.1:0-11433 GCA_036339235.1 Candidatus Latescibacterota bacterium
AGTTCGCTGGTGCATCAGTTTTTTACGCAAGTCGAACGAATACGCGGTAGCTGACTGGCCCCGTACCTCGGAGATCGCCTTGTCTTCAGAAAACTAGTACAAGCTGGAGGTTGATACCTACCTTCCGAGGGCCGCACCGTATGAGATCATCCAGTCGAAGCTCTTTGCGCCGAATGGCGCAAGTGATGCCGTAGGGGCCGATGCATTGTTTCGGCTAATTCCGCTCCTGGCAGATATCGGGACGGAGCCGAGCGCCGTGAATGGATTGATCGACTGGAGTAAACAGTTCTGGCCTTTGGGGGATTGGGAGTCGTTCCGCCTGAAGGATTAGGTGATGGAATCCGATTGCGTGCGAGTAGCAGGCGGTCGCCTCTGCTGCTATCACGTGGCGGGTGGCTGGGGCGCGACCATTGGCGGCATCGCTTGGCGACGTGCAGTTGAACGCCAGGGTCAAACAACCGATCCTCTCCTCCTGCTGAACAATCCCGACGCCGACCCGAAACCCAACCACGCCAAGGAGCACAAGCACCAATGACCGATCCCATACTGCTCACCGATGAGCAAATGCGGGAGTTCATCGTCAACGGCTACCTGGTCTTCACCCCCACCGTACCCGAAGGCACGCACGAGACCTGCTACCGTAAGCTCAACGAGATCATCGACTCCGAGGCCAATCCCGGGAACAACGTCCTGCCCCGCGTGCCGGAGATGCGGCACATCCTCAACAGCCCTGAAGTGCGCGGCACTTTGATCAGCGTGCTTGGACCCGACTACCTGGAGCATCTCCATCGCTACTGTCACCCCCTCAAGCCGGTGGACGAGTCCATGACTCCGGAAGAGGTCGAGGAGAGGCTGCAGAAGAACTGCCACCAGGACGGCTACACCCCGCTCGGGCACCCGCGCCAGCACTATCTGCGCTATGCGCGTATCATGTATTACCCGCAGGACTCACCCGTAGAGCTCGGCCCCACCCACGTCATCCCGGGCACGCAGTTCAACCGGGGACTCACCGACGAGGACCGGGCTCGCACCCTGCCCGTCGTCGGCCAGGCCGGTACCGTGTCGCTCACCCACTTCGACGTGGGCCACGCCGCCGGCGTCAGCCTGATGCCGCGGCACCGGCACATGATCAAGTTCATCTATCTGCGCTCCGCCGAGCCGACCGAGCCCACCTGGGACTCGCAGAGCACCGACTGGCACAAGCCCCAGCATATTACCGCCCCGTACGACCTCGAACTTGTCTGGGCGCACAGCTGGGATTGGATCTGCGGCAAGCGCGACCGCTACGCGAGCTGGCCAGCTAACGCTGGCGACATCGACACCCTCATCGCTCAACTCGACGACGCCGACCTCGACCGGCGATTGCAGGCGGCTCAGGGGCTCGCCGGCTCTGGCAACGCTGCCGCCCTCGCCGTAGGGCGCCTGGTCGACAGCCTGGGCACCGACCACCAGGCCATGCGTGTGGCCGCGACCTACGCACTGGGTGCGATCGGTGAGCCCGCCATCGACGCCCTGGCCCAGGCTCTGCGCGATGCCGGTCCACGCCAGGACAGCGCCGAGCGGCCTGCCTGGAACGAAGGGGCCACCAACATGGAAGACGCCGCCCAGGCCCTGGCCGCCATGGGCGGGTCCGCCGTCCCCATCCTGCGTCAGCTGCTCAGCGACGACAGCGAATGGACGCGTGTAAACGCCGCGTTTGCCCTGGGTGAAATGGACTCCCACGCGGCGGCGGCTGTCCCCGATCTCGTCGCCTGCCTCAACGACGACTCACACATAGTCGTACGCACCGCTATCGACGCCCTCGGCAGCATTGCCACCGGCGTGCCGGTAGAGCAGGTTGGCCGCATGCTCAAAGCCGACCACCCCGACTGGCGCGAGGAGATGAGCCGCCGCTGGACCCCTCGCGACCAGGTACGAACCAATGCCGCCACCGTCTGTGCCCGCCTGGGAACCGCCTCAGCTCCTGTTGAAGCCGATCTTCTGCGGGCCCTCGACGACCCCTGTGGCCACGTGGGATCCTTCGCCCTCAATGCCTTGCAGAGACTCGGCTCGCCCACGGCAGCCCGGGCGGCGATGGAGTACCTGTTCTCACAGCGCTGGGACGCTACGATCGATGGGCAACGGCAGTTCTGAGAGAGCGAATCGAATGAACCTGCTGGAAAGGGACGACTTTCACGCTGTTCTAACTGGCTGGCTGCGCACGGAACAGACCGATTCGGGTTTGTTGCTGCATCGTCATACGGCGAGACAGACCGCCTACTACCAGAAAACCAACGAAGCGTGGGCGATCCGCTCCCGCTGTCCGACAGGCATCCAGCTGAACTTGCGCTCCGACACGCGGAGCCTGGATCTGCGCGGCCGTATCCTCGCCGGTGCGCGAACGTACGCGGGATTCGATGTTGAGGTGGACGGCCGGACATCGACGGCGATACGCATCGATACGAGTGACAGAGCGCAGACCCTGCGGCTCGTCGACTGCGGCACTCGAGCGGCGCGTCAGATCACGATTACCTTCCCGCAGGGCGCGATCGTCGAGCTCGACGCCATCGATGTAGAAGAGGGGTCACAGACGACACCCCTCGAGGGATCACGAGATAAATACCTCGCCCTCGGGGACTCGATCACCCAGGGTATGGACGCGCGCGGCCCGGCGGTAGCCTACCCCGTGCAGCTGGCACGCGTCCTTGACCTGGAGCTTCTCAACCTGGGCGTGGGCGGCCACATCTTTGACCTCGACGCCCTTGATGACGAACTCCCGTATAAAGCCGATATCGTCACCGTCGCTTACGGTACGAATGACTGGAGTCGTGACACGACACGCGAGCAGATCACCAGCACGGTCCGTCGGTATCTGACACGGTTGACGGAGACGGTGGCGCAGTCAGCCCGGATATACCTGCTGACGCCGATCCACCGGCAGTGAAACCAGGGCCGGTGGGACTCTGTTTCAGTTTTCAACGGCCATCGGAGAAGCAGCGGCGCCTTTCGCCACGGTCATCGACGGCTCGACTCTCGTGCCACATCTTCACGGCGTCTTCGCCGACGGCATCCATCCGAATGACGAAGGTTTCCTGCATTACGCGATCAAATCTCCGGCGAGCCATCCAGCGCTGAGGCTTTCAACTATTTCACACCGATCACAGTGAACAGCTTGTCATCCTCACTGGCGCGATCCCTTTCGAATCCCTTCGACACCCGCACCTGTCCAAATCCTGCTGCCGTATATAGATCAATCGCCTGCTCTTGAGTGTAGGAGCGGGTTTCGGGTGAGAAACGCTGGTTCTCCTCTTCGATCGTCTTGCATCCAGCGTCACCTCGTAGCGGAATTCCACATACTCCAGCTGTGTCTCCACATCATATCGGAACCATGTGTAACGCCGCACAACGGCACCATCCTCCCTCTTCGCTCACCGGAAAGTTCCCAATCCGTTTCCAAAGGATCCCCCTCTGACCAGAGGGTCATGAAAGCCATCACGAGCGCTCCACCTGTGTCCAAGTGCCGATAGAACCGATCCATTGCACGTCTGCCTGAGTCAAGATCCGTAAGAAGCTGAAAGGAACTGGAAGACACGACAATGGTCCTGTAGACCCTCGGATGTGACCAGAACCGCGAAGCGTGGTTGAAGTGGGTCGGCATGGAGTGGCTGGAGCTGCAGTCGGATGACGAGCCCAGCATCAGCCACGCACACGTCACCGGCACGGGCAGCCGGTCTCTGACCGACAAGGGACAGGCCGCCATCCGTGGCCTGTTCGACCGCTCCTTCTCCTGAACCGCTCCACTAGGCGTAGATCACCTTGCGGATGTCGTCCCCGGTGATGCGCACGGTCTGACCGTCGATCCGCTCCGCGTCGGCAGCTCCGTCGTAGCGGTCGACGTCGTGGGTGTGGAAGTAGCGTTTCTCCAGCACGAAAGGCCCTTCCCATACCAGGGGAGCCACCGGTTCGGCGCGATGTCTCTCGACGGCGCGCACGGCGCCGGCGCGGATCAGAGCTCTCGCCTTCTCCTTGGACACCGACACCGCCGATTCCCGCGACAGACCCTTCTTCACCGCTACCGTCGTGATGCCGGGCACGAGGGCTTCCGCCTCGGCGCAGGCATCCTCTTCCCCTGTCAGATAGATCAGCGGCATGCCGAAGGCACCATGGTAGAGCGTCCACTGGGCGATCTCGCCGATGGCTCTGCCGTTGAGCGTGAGCGAATAGATGGAGCGGCTGCTCTGCGTGTGGTTGAGGTTGCTCGTGGCGACACCACTCATGGCGTGCTGCCCGACGATGACCGTCACGTCGTAGTCCTGCAGGACGGCGTTGCGCACCGAGCGCGGCGCCACGGGTCGGCCGTGGAGCAACCTGGCTTCCGGGTGCATGTGCTCGAACCACAAGCCCCCCGGACCGTGGCCGTCGATGATGAGGACGTCGTCGCAACCGGCCTCGAGAAAGCCGTCGACGGCGGCGTTGACCTCGGCCATGGCCAGCTGGCGGGCCAGCACGTGATGCCGGCCTTCGGGATAGGTCTCCTCGTGGAAGGAGGTGACTCCCGCCGTACCCTCCAGGTCGGTCATGATGGCGATCTTCATGGTCAGCGCAGCAGGAGCAGCTTACCCGTGGCCAGGGACTGCCCGGCTCCGGAGGCGTGCAGCCGGTACAGATAGACGCCACTCGCGGCGGCGGCACCGGCATCTGTGCGTCCGTTCCAGGTAGAGCGGTGACTGCTGGCGTCGCGCCATCCCGATACCAACGTGGCCACGCGCTGGCCGAGCAGATCGAAGACCACCAGCTCAACGTGCGCGGACCCTTGCAGCCGGAAGGGGATGACGGTGCTGCTGTTGAACGGGTTGGGCCAGGCATCGCCGAGGGCGAAGGAACCCGGATCCACGACAGGGTCCTGGGTGACGGCCGTCTGTGGCGCGGCCACGGTAGCGGCGACAAAACGTACGTCGTCAACGTAGAGCGTACCCGTAAAGTCTCCAAAGATGCGAACCGTGCGGATCGGTTCCTGCAGCCGCAGATCGCTCAGCGGGATGTCGATCTGCTGCCATTGGCGCAACTCGATGTCGAGGCCACCGGTCTCGCCGAGAAGCCGGACGACATTGCGGCTGTCACCGTTGAACATGACGGAGAAGGCGCCGAGACGCCCAGGCACGGCCGTGCCCGGATGTACATGGAGACGCAGAGCGTCAAAACCTACCGGCTCGACGGGTCTGTCTGTCTCGTACTCGACGATCAGGTTGTTCGCCCGCCAGGACATGGCGCGGGATCCGGAATAGACGACGGCATCAGAGGCCGGATCGATGTCGACGCTGGTAGCGGTGACCTCTCGCCAGTCAGGTTTCAGGTCGTCGTCGTAGATGATGATATCCGTACACGGGACGACGACAGCACGGTCGAAGCCAATCTGCCAGCTGCGTTCGCCATCCGTATAGCCGATATCGATACGGACATTCGCCAGACCGTTGTCATCCCGGGTGACCTCGAGCCCGGTACGCAGCCTGTGCACGCCCTCCGCGTCGAGGCGGAGCGGCACGCCGGATGTGCCGCCGAGATCGCTGAGATCCGCCGTCAGCAACGTCGCCGCCACGTCACCTCCACCTTGCAGGCGGGCGGCCAGGTCGAGGTCGATGACGTCACCAGGGCGCACCGAGTCAGGCACGGCGCCGGTCCAGGTGACCTGGAACGGAAAGTGGCGGTCGGCGACAAGCTCGATGGCATCCAGATAGAAGGTGCCACGCAGGGTGCCGAAGAACCGCAGTGATGTCAGCGGGGACTCCAGCCACGAGAAAGCCGTGAGAGGCACCTCGACGACCTGCCACTGGCGCCGATTCAGATCCACGCGGACGCCTTGCAGATCGCCGTCGATGAGTTTCACGAGGGCCCGCGGATCCTCGTTGGCGAGGATGGAAAAGGCCGGCCTCCCGCCTCCATCGGCGTCACCGGGATAGAAGGCGAAGCGCAACGTCTGGTAGCCGGCAAAGTCCAGCGGCTGGCTCGGGAGCAGCTCATATATGTAAGGACCGCGCGTCCATCGACAGGGCCCGGTCTCCATCGAAGACCAGGTCCGACTGGCTCCCGACGGTGACGTTGTTCGTGAAACCCTCTCTCCAGCCGGAGGACAGGGCATCGGCATAGATCGCCTCGTTGTCTGTCGCCATAACCGCAACACCATGCCGCAGCTGCAGGTGATCGGCGCCAGCGGTCACACCGAAGGAGGACGACAGCTGCCATGTGCTGTCGTCGATGGCCGACAGGGGCTCGATCCGGCCGCCAAGCTCACGCAGGTCGGCGACGATGGACACGGGGCCGACCTCGCTACGCACCCGCAGCCGTGCCTGCCAGCGTTCACTATCTCCGGCCACGACGGTGTCGGGTGGCGCCTCGATCCAGTGGGCCTCGATGGCACCGGACTGGAAGTGGATGGTGTGCATACGGACGAAGCCATTGAGAGGACTCTCGATCGTGCGCACCACAGCTTCGCGCGGGTAGCGGGCGTAGCGTCCCGCCGTGGGCGTATCCAACTGATATCTACGTGACCAGTCGCCGTTGGGATCGTGCACGTAGTAGTAAACCTCGTCGTAACCGAGCAGGACGATGAGGTGGCCGGAGGCGGTGAAGGCCCCGTGCACAGGCACGGGGAGGCCGCGATCGAGGCGGCTGTGCACGTCGGACAAGCTGGCGTTTCCGAGGGCACTGTCGCGCACCGTCAGACCGAGGCTACGTGCCTGTTCGTTGAAGATCTGCTCCCAACCCGAGACGGTCTTGGCCTTCTCGGTACCGTACTGTCGCGACAGCTCGTCGGGGTGCAGATCGGCGCCGTAGTAATCGAGGGTGATGGCGATCGTCGTGTTCTGGCAGGATCCGGTGGGGTTGATCGAGTTGAACAACTGATGGTAGTAGGGAACGTCGGTGACGTACTGGGCATACGCCGGCGCCAGCCATGTGCCGATACAGAAGACGATGGCGAGCCCTGTCTGGCGTCGGTACACTGTTTTCTAGCCCTTGAAGCCGGAATCCTTGTGGGCGCCGTCGCAGAAGGGTTTGTTCTTCGACGCGCCGCAGCGGCACAGCGTGTAGTGATCGGTCGTCGTCGTCGAGTGCTCGTTGAGCACGACGCCGCCGCGCACGTGCAGAGGGCCGTCCTGAGCCATGAAAATCTCCGGCTCCGAGAAGTATTCGTCGTGCACCTTGCCGTCGAGTTTGTAGGCCAGGGACCCGGAGGGACACTTGCGGATCGTGGCTATGATCTTCTCGCGGTCACTCTCGTCGGGAACAGAGACACGTTCGTCACCCTCCCATCGAAAGAACGTTCCTGGCGCGCCGTCGACACACGACCCGTCGTGGCAGCAGGCGCCAATGTTGTCGACGATGGTCAGCTGCTGGCCCTCGTACTCCCGCACCGGGTAGGTCTCCTGCCGTTCGTTGACGCCGGTGAATCCGATCTCCTTGTGCGTGCCATCACAGAAGGGCTTGTTCTCCGAGGCGCCGCAGCGGCACAGGGCGATGACATCCTTTTCCATGTCGATGGGCTGGTCCTGAGCATCCGTCAGCTTCTTGAGGCCCTTGACGAGGAAGGGTCCGCTGTCCGGCACGTCGATCGTCGGCTGGTCGTCACTCATCTGTCGCATTCTCCCGTTGGTTGGATGGTCAGGCCACGGCGAACTTGGCCTTGCGGGCTACCTTCTCGCGCAGGTGCTGTTTGAGTTCCTTCTTGCGGATGCGCAGCGATCCAGGCGTCGCCTCCAGCAGCTCGTCGGCGTTGAGGTATTCGATGGCGTCGTCGAGAGACAGGATGTAGTGTGGAGGCAGCTGCTCGTCCTCCCCCGTGGGGGCGGCACGATGGCCGGTGCCCGGCTTGCGCTTCGTCGGGTTGACGACGAGGTCGCCTGAGCGGATGTGCTGCCCGATAACCTGACCGTCGTAGATCTCGGTCCCCGGAGGGATGAAGAACGTGCCCCGCTGTTTGAGATTGGTCAGGGAATAGGCCGAGGCGACGCCGGTGTCGCCGGAGACGAGGGAGCCGAAATCCTGGGTGTCGATGGCGCCGGCGAAGGGTGCGTACTCATGGAATAACGTGTGGTAGATGCCGTTGCCGCGAGTCGAGGTGAGGAAAGGGTTGCGGAATCCCAGCATGCCACGCGTAGGTACGACGTACGTGCAGTGCACCATGCCGGCGTCGGTGTGACGCATATCTGTGAGACGGCCCCGGCGCCGGCCGAGCATCTCGCTCACCGCACCCAGATTTCCCTTGGGCACCTCGATGTAGACCTCTTCGAAGGGTTCCTCGACGCCGTTGTCGCCCTCGTGGTAGATGACCTCGGGCTGGCCCACCGAGAACTCGTACCCCTCGCGGCGCATCGTCTCGATGAGGATCGCCAAGTGCAGCTCGCCACGCCCGGAAACCGACCACTGACCGGTGGTTTCCATGTCCTCCACGCGCAGGGCCACGTTCTGCTCCAGTTCGTGGAGCAGGCGGTCGCGGATCTGTCGGCTCGTCAGGAAGCGACCGTCGCGACCAGCAAAGGGGCTGGTGTTGATGCCGAAGGTCATGCGCACCGTGGGCTGCTCGACCTCGATGCGCGGCAAGGGACGAGGGTCGTCGATGTCGGTGATCGTGTCGCCGATGCCGACGGCCTCGACACCGGAAAGGGCGACGATGTTGCCGGCACTCACCACCTCCTGCGGCTCTCGCTGAAGGTTGCGGAAAGTGTAGACCTCGCCGATGCGCGAGTTGTGAACGACGCCGTGGCGGTCGGCGTGGGCAACCCTCTGGCCGGGGCGGAGCTCACCCGACAGCAGGCGGCCGATGGCGATCTTGCCGACGTAGTTGCTGTACTGGAGGGTCGTCACCAGCAGCTGCGGGGGCGCATCCGGTTCGATACGGGGCGGTGGAATACTCTTCAGGATCGTCTCGAACAGCGGCTGCAGATCGTCGGCGAGGGTCTCGTGATCGTAGCCGGCGCGACCCTCCAATGCCCGCGTGAAGAGGATGGGGAAGTCGCACTGCTCGTCGGAGGCTCCAAGCTCTATGAACAGGTCCAGCGTCTGCTCGGTGACCCAGTCGGGGCGTGCCGCGGGACGGTCAACCTTGTTGACGACGAGGATCGCCTTGAGACCCTGGCGCAGGGCGTGACGCAGGACGAAGCGGGTCTGCGGCATGGGTCCCTCGACGGCGTCGACGAGGAGCAGGACGCCGTCGACCATGTTGAGGATCCTCTCCACCTCGCTGCCGAAGTCGGCGTGGCCGGGTGTGTCGACGAGGTTGACCGTCGTGTCGCCATAGAGGACGGCGGTATTCTTCGCCGTGATCGTGATGCCGCGCTCGCGCTCCAGGTCATTGGAATCCAGAACACGGTCGACGACGGTCTGGTTGTCGTGAAACACGTGTGTCTGCCGCAGCATGCCATCCACGAGCGTCGTCTTGCCGTGGTCGACATGAGCGATGATGGCGATGTTCCTGATGTTGTCAGCGGTGCTCATTCTTGACTTCGTCCCATACGCTGTCCATCTCTTCCAACGTTGCCTGGCGCAGGTTGGTTCCGCGCTGCGCGAATACTTCCTCTACCCGACGAAAGCGCCGGTCGAACTTGTCGACGGCGCCGCGCAGGGCGTCCTCCGGTACCACTTTCATGAAGCGAGCGACGTTGACGAGGGCAAAGAGCAGGTCGCCGAACTCTTCGGTGACACGCTCCGGTGGCCCGCCGTCGGCGCACTCCCGACGCAATTCCTCGATCTCTTCCGATACCTTGTCGAGGGCGCCATCGACGCTTTCCCAATCGAAACCCACGCGCGACGCTTTCTCCTGCACGCGCTGGGCGCGCAGCAGCGCCGGCATCGGCCTGGGAACGCCGTCGAGAGCCGATGGTGGTGACTCTGGGGCACCGCCGCGCTCCTCGAGCTTGATCTGTTCCCAGTTACGCAGGACATCTCCGGCGCCGTCTACGGCGGTGTCGCCGAAGACGTGGGGGTGCCGACGTATCAGCTTGTCGACGATGGCCTGGCAGACGTCGTCCACCGTGAAGCGGTCCGCCTCGGAGGCCACCTGGGCATGAAATACGACCTGCAGCAGAACGTCGCCTAACTCGGCGCACAACTCGCCGTCGTCGCCCGCGTCGATGGCGTCGAGGACCTCGTAGGCCTCCTCCAGCAGATACGGCTTGAGGGTGGCGTGGTCCTGCTCACGATCCCACGGACAGCCGCCCGGCGCGCGCAGGCGAGCCATGATGTCGACGAGCTCCACGAAGGGGGAACGGTTCGAACTGTCGGTCAATGCGATTCCCCGGAGTCCGTGTTCAGCTCTGTGTACTTCACGTTGACGCCGCGTGCCTGGTCGACGGGATACTTGCGCGCCGAGAGTTCCAGCTTGTCCCGCAGGATCGTCGACACGTCATAACCCAGGTTGGCGCTCATGAGCAGGACGAAGTAGAGCACATCGGCCAACTCGTGGCCGATTTCGGCTCGCCGGGCCTCGTCGCGCAGGCGGTCTTCCATCTCCTCGTCGGAGCGGAAGCGAAAGTGCTCGAGCAACTCCGCCGCCTCCACCGACAGGCCGATGGCCAGGTCCTTGGGCGTGTGAAACTGATCCCAGTCGCGCTCTTCGACGAACCGTCGCACCAGCCTCTTGAGCTCGCTGACCGAGGTCGCCTCGTCGCCGCGGTAGTCCATCAGGAGCCCGCTGACGAAGCCCATCTGGGCTGCGGCCGGCCATTGCGGCCGGATCCAGCGTTGGGCTCCCTCCCCGGATCGCCTTCTGATCCGACTCGGTCGCCCGCCTTGTCTCCGACCGCAATGACTCGGCCTTGCCTGCAGAGCGACTTCATCAGCGGGCTCCTCTCGTCATTTCTGGTGGGTGACGCGTATCTGACGGGCAAACAGAATGTAGGGGGAGTCTGAGATTTCGCCACGGGCTTGTGCCAACAGCACCCGGGCGCCGGCGCCGGACGGCTCGAGCACGTCGCCTCGGGAGGCAAAAGTCCTGCGCCTTTACTACGGCCTCGGTCAGGGCAAGGCTATGACACTCGACCAGATCGGCTGCTGTTTCCGGCTGACGAGGGAGCGGGTGAGGCAGATCAAGGAAATCGCTCTCAACAAATTGAGGCATCCCAGATTTCACGGTCGACTGCGGCCGTACGCGGACAACTGATAACTGTGAGAGAGCTCAGGGCGTCCCCCCATTGGCGCTCCGAGCTTTCTTTCAGGTACGCGAGTTGCTCGATGACGGCTACGACGTCCGAGCGCCAGGGCAGGCGCTGTCGAGGACCGGAAAAGACTTCCCCTTTCCTGCCGTTCAAGGGACGGAAATGGCTGCCGATATATCGTACAGACCCCCCAGGAGGATATCGAGTCATGCAGTCGATCACCAGCCGCGGTTGTGTGTCAAGGAACAACGTGTTGATGCGCCTCGGCGCAGTCTTCTTCGTCGCCACCGGTCTGTTTTTCGGCGCT
>JAYZCA010000145.1:0-4278 GCA_036339235.1 Candidatus Latescibacterota bacterium
CCGAAGAACAGGAGTGAGGAAGCATGGCCCAGACCTATCGTGTCGGTCTCGTCGGCTGTGGTCGTATGGGCACCACCATCGACGACGAAGTGCGCGACCGGCCGAATGCCAGGCTGTTTCTGCCCTACTCGCACGCTGCCGCCGTCGTCGCCTGTGAGCGCACAGAGCTTGTCGCCGTGTGCGACCCGGTGGCCGACAAAGCCGAGACGGCGCGTCAACGTTACGGTGCGCATTCGGCCTACGAGGACCCTGAGGAGATGATCCGCAAGGAGGGTCTGGACGTGGTCTGCATCGCCACCCGACCCTCTCCACACGCGCCGGTGACACTGTTGGCCGCCGAGAATGGCGTGCGCGCCATCTACTGCGAGAAACCGCTGTGCAACTCGATGGCCGAAGCCGATGCCATGGCGGCTGCAGTCGTCGCCCACGGCGTGAAATTCAACTATGGCACGCAGCGTCGCTACGTACGCATGTACCGCAATCTGCGGGAGATGATCGATGCCGGTCACATCGGCCAGCTGCAGTCGGTGATCGCCCACTGTGGAGCCTCGGCGGCGCAGTGGGGGCACACCCATGCTGCGGACATGCTGTTGTTCCTGGCCGGTGATGGTCCGGTGAGCTGGGTGCAGGGCACGGCGCGCTTCGAGGACACGGACTGGGAGAGGGATCGGTTGACGGTGGACCCGCCAATCGAGACGGGGACCATCCGTTTCGCCGACGGTGTCACGGGAAGTTTCGTGCCTGCCGGTGGCTACGAGTTCGAGGTGAGTGGTACGGAAGGCAAGCTGCGCACGCTGTCAAACGGCGCCAGCTACACCTGGCGGCGGGTGGGAGAGCACGGTGACCTCCAGGAACAGAGCGGGCCGGAGGTGCCGATCGAGAGCGGTACGTTGCGCGCCATCGAGGATCTTGTCCGAGCCCTGGACGAGGACGCGCAGACCCTGGGCGGGATCGAGGTCGCCTGTCGCAGCCAGGAGATCATCCTGGGTCTGGTGGCGTCGCACCGCGTCGGCGGAGCGCGGGTGTCGATGCCGCTGTTGGAGCGAACGATGTCGATCCGTCCCGACGCATACTGACACCTACGCATGAACCTTACAATCGTCAGCTTCGCAAAGAGACGGACGGGATGCGAAGAGGCGGAAGCGGAATTCGTGCGCCGACTGTCAGGCCACGGTAGCGTAACGGTGGAGGTGGTCAAGAACTGGAAGGACAAGGATGGACTGCCGACGCGGCTGCTGGGCAACACCTATCCGGTGGGGCTCTACATCGACGGTCGGTCGTACACCTCGACGACGCTGGCGCAACACGTGGGGAACCTGCTGCAGCGGGGAAACTCACACCTGGTGTTTGCCATCGGCGGCGCCGACGGCATGCCGCCGGTGTGGACGACCAGGTGCGCGAACGCTGGTCCCTGTCGAGTCTCACGTTCTCCCACGGGCTGGCCACGGCTGCTGTTGCTGGAGGCACTCTACCGGTCGTTAGACATCCTGCACGGGGGCAATTATCACAAGTGATCATACGCCCTGCGGACGCTTGAGCGCCCGCGGGCGCTTTAGAAGTAACTCATCAACTTTTCCCACAGGCTCATGCGTGCCACCGAGGCCGCCGCCAGCAGGTCGACGCGAGCCAGCAGGCGGTCGTCGAGGCTGAGTTGAAGGACACCGATGGAATCGCCCTCCGTGACAGGGGCTTCGTGCAACACCGGCAATTCGATGTCGCGCTTGACGCGTCGCCGCTGCTCGGGGGTGAGTACGGCGATGACTGTGTCGGCGAGGATGACCGACACTTCAGGCGTGATGCCCCAGTCGAGGGGGACGCTGCCGATGGTCTCACCCGCCACGGCGATAGGTTCCTTGACGAAATGGTTGAAACCCCAGCTGAGCAGTTCGGAGGTTTCGCGGTCCCGCTGCCGGTCGCTGCGGCCGCCCATGATGACGGAGATCAGACGCATGTCCTGGCGCCGCGCGGTGGCCACCAGATTAAAGCCGGCACGCTGCGTGAACCCCGTCTTCAACCCGTCCAGGCCCCGGAAGCGGCCGAGCAGACGGTTCGTCGTATAGAGGGTGAACTCGCCGTTGCGAAACGGTCTGATTCGCGTCGATGACCACTCGAGAATCTGCGGATGACGCAGCAGAGCCCTGGCCACCGTCGCCAGATCGCGGGCTGTCGTGTGGTTGCCCTCGGCTCGCGGCGTGTCGTCGAGGCCGTGGACGTTGACTACATGAGTTGAATCGAGTCCCAGCTGCTGTGCCTTGGTGTTCATCAGGGCGACAAAGCCGTCCACCGACCCGCCGATGTGTTCGGCGACGGCGACGCAGGCGTCGTTGGCGGAAGAGATGACGATGGCCGCCATCAGCTCGCTCAAGGGAAAGACTTCGCCCTGCTTGAGAAAGACCTGAGACCCTCCCATGCGGCTGGCCCAGGCCGATGTGTAAACCGAGTCGTGCAGGCTGTAGCGGCCCTCGGCGACGGCGTCCATGACGACGAGCTGCAGCAGCAGCTTCTGCGTACTCGCCGGCGACCGCTGCAGATCGGCGCTGGATTCAAACAGCACGGCGCCGGTTTCGGCTTCGATTAGCAGGCCCGTGGCAAAGGGCGGGTTCTCACCGGGATCGTACCGTGCAGCACCTGCGGTCGTGGCGAGAGCGAAAGTGGCGGACAGAACACACCACGAGCGCCAGGCGTTGCGCAACCAGGCCATCGAGTCTCCGTCGGGGCAAGTAAAGCGGGGTGTAGTGGAAGGAGGGAAGGATGGACAAAATAACAGGCCTACAGACACACGGCAACACGCTCATGGAGACGGCAATGACACATCGGGTTCTCGTGGCCGGCCTGGTACACGAGACACACACTTTCCTGGCACAGAGCACCGACCTGACCGGTTTCGAGGCGCTCGTCTGGGTGCGAGGCCAGCAGATGCTGGACAGGTGCCGGGGAGACGCATCGCCCATGGGAGGGGCGCTGGAGGTGGCTGACGCCAGTGGCTGGCAGATGATCCCCTCGCGCTACGGTGCGGCCATGCCCTCCGGCACCATCGAGCACGACCTCCTCGAGGGTTGGTGGGAGGAAGTCAGGGCCGACCTGGATGGGGCACTCGTGGGTGGCGGCCTCGACGGTGTGCTCCTCATCCTGCATGGCGCCATGGTCATCGCCTCCTATCCCGACGGCGAAGGAGAGGTGCTGCGACGCGTCCGCGGGCATCTGCGCGAATGCCTCGGCGAGGCCGGAAAGCTGGTGCCCATCGCCGCCGATCTCGACCTGCATGCCAATACGAGCGACGCCATGGCGGCCAACGCCTCGGTGCTGACGGCGTATCGGAAGAACCCGCACACCGACGCCCGGGAAGTCGGCAGCCGAGCGGCGCAGTTCCTCAACCGCCTGATGGTCTCCGGCGAAGCGACGCAGATCGTGCGCGTGGCTCCGCCGGTCATCTACGCGCCGCGGGGCACCGGCACCGACACGGAGCCGATGATCAGCCTGCAGGCAGCGGCACGGAGACTCGAAGCGGAACACCCGGAGCTGCTCGAAGTCTGCGTCCTGGGCGGCTTCGCCTACGCCGACATCGACTGCGCCGGCGTCAGTTTCCTGGCCACGACGACGGGGGAGGCAAGCGCTGCCCTCGCCCTGCTGGGTCCGCTGGCCGATGAGGCGCTGGAACGCGCCGACGAGGCCAACCCGCTGGATCCGCCTATCGACGCTGTCATGCGTCAGGTCCTGGCGTCGGCGCCGAGGGGACCGATCGGTCTGATCGAACCCTCCGACAACATCGGCGATGGCACGGGGATCCTCGACGCCCTGCTCCGGTTCGAGGTGGAAAACGCCGCGGTCATCCTCAACGACCCGGAAGCGGCGGCGGCCTGTTACGGTCACAGCATCGGTGATCGTCTCACCCTGCCCATGGGCGGCAAGCTCGATCGTTTCCACGGTGACACGGTCACTCTCGAAGTCGTGCTGGAGAACCTGACGGATGGACGTTTCGATCTGGAGAACGAACGTTCCCACCTGGCCTCACTGGTGGGGCGACACGTCGACATGGGTCCGTCCGCGGTGGTGGGTTGTGGTGGCATCCACATCCGCTGACGCCGCACAAGACGTCGCCCATGGACCTGGGTCAGTTAGCGCAGCCAGGGTATCGATCCGGAGGAGCTGTACATGGTCGGGATCAAGGCAGCCGTCTCGCACAAGGCCGCTTACGATCCGATCCTGGCCGCCTCGTACTACGTCGACACACCGGGCCTGGGTTCCAGCGATTTGCGCCGGTTTCCGCACACACATCTA
>JAYZCA010000146.1:0-5010 GCA_036339235.1 Candidatus Latescibacterota bacterium
CTTCATGCCCGCGGCGCAGCCAGACGAGATGAGTCCCCATTCAGCGCCGGTGATCTCGGCCAGTCTCTCGCCAACCGCTGTTGCCAGCTCGTCGTATTGGACGAAGTAGCCTGAGGCCGCATCCATCGCCGCCAGTACCTCCGGGAGTTCCACCGAGCCCCCGATGATGGTGAAGGTGCCCCGGCAGTTGATAATGGGCTCGACGCCGATCGACTGGTATATGTTCTGATCGTCAGCGGGTCTGTCGGCCAGGAATGGGAGGATCGATAGGCTCTTTGCGTCGTCTCTGCGTTCCAATGAGAATCCTTTCAAGAGGTAGCGGGTCTGTCGGCCAGGAATGGGAGGATCGATAGGCTCTTTGCGGTGTCTCTGCGTTCCAAGGGGATCCTCACAATGTGGGCTGTGGTCCTGGCGAAGTCTGGCACTCGCGGAGCCATTCGGCTTGTTGTCCGGATAGCGTCTGGGAGCGAACGTGCCGGGCCGCCCTCCCCCACAAGCCGGTCTAGCCGTTGAGCGCGTGCTCCTCCAGAGCACTCGGAGAATAACGCGGCGGAATCGGCTGGATGATATCCCGCTGCTCGTCGGTTAGGGCCGCCAGCAGCTCCGGCGAGGGCACGTAATGAAAGCGGGATCGAATCCAGCGCGGCGAGTAGCGATACAGACACATGCGTCGATAACCCTCGTTGGTCCGTTCGGCCGACCCATGGGTAATGGTATCGGTAAACATCAGGACGTCCCCTCTCTCCGCGTAGATTTCACGCATGCCGATTTGCTTTCCGGCAGCCTCATCACTGCGGTAAACCTTGGTTCCGCCGGATAGTTTCGGATGCGGGATTCGAGCCTTATGGCTGCCGGGAATCAGTGTCGTCGGTCCATCGCCCGGGCCAATGTCCGTCATTGCCATTATACAATTGATCTGGCCCACCATCCACTCGCCCGTGTTGTTCTGCCTGAAGGTCATGTAGCTGATCGGTAGATGGCCGCCACAGTGGATGCCGATGTAGCCGCCCTTTCCCCGGATACTGACCAGATTCTCATGAATGGACACCCGGTTCATTGGATTGATCCAGCGCTGAATATGAGCATACCAGGCTGGGTAATTGATCAATTTGCGGAATACCGGGCCAGCTTCGATGACATTCTGAAAGTTGGTCCCGTCGGCGCTGCTGTAGGTATGAGTCTCGACATGACCAATCCACTGTCCGCCATCGGCTTGATCGTGGCCGCGGCGAGCGCCGTCGACAAAGTCCTGGTGGTCATCGACCAGCCATTCATCTCATTGAGGTCGTCTGGATCCAGTGCCCCCTGAAATACAATATATCCATTGAGATCAAACATATAGTCGATGAGGTACTCATCGTCACAGCCTCTGGGAATTATCGGTTGCTCCATAGCGGTTCCTTTCCACTGCGGCCTCGCTGGCGACGATCTTCAATGACCATTGCCTTACCTCTCTTCCTGCATAGTCGTAGTTTCTGATATTGAACACCTGCTCTGCTTACAGTAACGCACCATACGAAGATGCTTGCAACCTGCGCTCCAGTCAGAGCCTAGTGGGTGTGGAAGTGCTTCAGCGATTTCTTTGGCGTGGCCAAGTTTCCCGGAAATATCGACCGCGAGATACCTTTTCCGCCCGTGCGAGACACTCTCTGGCGAGCGTGAGAACGCATATTGCTGACTGCCGGCAAAGGGCGTTTATTTGTCCTGTGCTGACTGCCGGAGCAACGCAGACTTGTCGGGAGGATCAATGTCGAAACTGATCATTACGGTGGCCCTCAACGGAAGCGTCCCCACCAAGAAAATGAACCCCCACACGCCGATCACTCCGGATGAGATCGCAGAGGCGGCGGTCAGGTGCCGCGAAGCGGGGGCGAGCGTCGCTCACGTCCATGCGCGCGATCTGGAGGGCAGGGCGACGCTGGACCCTGATATCTTCGCGGAAATCCATCGGTTGGTTAGCGAGAAAACGGACATGGTCGTCCAGATTTCCACCGGCGGCCGTGCCGACCTGGATGCGGAGGTGCGCGCGAACCCCGTATTGCGAATTAAACCGGAGATGGCTTCGCTGACGACGGGCTCGATGAATTTCCCGGATCAGGTGTACGCGAATTCCTTCGAGACGGTGGAGACGCTTGCGAAGGCGATGAAGACAGCGGGGACGATGCCGGAGATGGAGATCTTCGAGGCGGGGATGATCGACAACGCCATGTTGCTGCTGAAAGAGGGACTGGTCGAGGAGCCGTTGCATTTCGATTTCGTCATGGGGAGCCGCGGATCGCAGCCGGCGACAGCGCGGCAGCTGGTCTTCCTGAGCGAGTCGATCCCGAAAGACGCGACGTGGACGGTGGCGGGCATGGGCCGGCATCAGCTGCAGATGGCAATTCTGGCGATCGCTATTGGTGGTCACGCCCGGGTGGGACTCGAGGACAACATCTACTACCGCTACGGTCAGCTGGCGAGCAACGAAGAGCTGGTGGCGCGAGTGGCGCGGCTTGCGGCGGAGGCGGAGCGGGAGGTGGCGACGCCGGCTGAAGCGAGACAGATCATGAGTCTAAAGGGTATGTAACGAATGAGCCCATCGTCATGACCACGGCAGTCCGGCAGACCTCGAATTACCAGCTCGCACCACCCGGCTTCACACCGGAGCAGTGGGCGAGCTTCGAGCGCGACGGCATCATCTTCCTCGAAGATGCCCTGTCGCCCGACGAGATCCAGCGCTACACCGACGCCATCGAGCGCGTCGCCCACGCCGATCCGAAGTTCCGCGCCGACGAGACCTTCGCCCGGCAGAACATCGTCGAAAAGGATCCCGTCCTCGCCGAGCTGATCGACCACCCGCGCCACGTGGGCTTCGCCTACGACATCTTCGGCGAGCAGCTGAAATTGCACATCAGCCAGTTCTTCATCCGACCGCCGGGAATGAGCAATTACAACCTCTGGCACCCGGACGGCGCCCGCGCCGTGCCCTACGGGGTGTTCTCGCCGCGCCTGCCGCTACAGATCAAAATCGGCTACTGGCTCACCGACCTTCCCGAGGCGAAGATGGGCAACCTGGTCGTCCTGCCGGGCAGCCACCTGGAGCAGTACGTCGACCACTACGACACCCGCGACACGGCGCCAGGTGAGCTGATCGTCAGGCCAAAAGCGGGTACAGTCACCGTCATGCACTCGTCGATCTGGCATCGCGTCGAGCCGAACGAGAGCGATGTGGTGCGCAAGAACATCTTCTACGCCTACTGCCCGGCCTGGGTCACCGCCGCCGATCGTATCCTGTCGGACCCCGAGTGGATCCGGACCCTGAGCCGCGAGCAGCGCATCATCATGCGCAGCTACGACCAGGCCTACAGTCACGCCAAACCCCCGGCCACGGAGTTCCCCCTGTTCCTCGACCGCGACACCGGTAGCGACCGCGACCAGGGCGCCTATCCCGAGCACGTCGCCCTGCACCGCCGCAAGCGCCGCACCAGGGCCGAGGAATGGGTGGCCGCCGGGTGAGTCACTGCTGTTGTCGCTGAGTCGCACGGCGACATCAGATGTCGATCCTCTAAGCGCTCGCCTCCACTGTGTCGGGCCGGTTGCCGACCGATGGCGGCGCCATCATGCGACACTGTTGCTCGGTGGCGTCCGGATACTCCGCTGCATTGTAGTAGGTCTCCGACCACGACGAATGTCCCGGGCTGTACTTGTAGAGCAGCGAGCGCCGCTCGTGCTCGGCCGTCCACTCCATCGTACCGTGGATCAAGGCCTCGGTAAAGATGATCACATCGCCGACTTCGACCTCGACCTGGCGCACGTAATGGGGATGACGGCCGTAGGTGCGCACCTCGTCGGGAATACTGGCTATGAAATTGCTCTTGTGCGAACCGGGAATGCAGCCGAAGCCACCGTCCCCCGGTCCCGCGTCGCTGAGACAATAGGTAAAGACGGTGAGCCCGTTGCGGATTGTGCCATCGTGACACTTGTACCAGTGGTCGCCGGGCACGCCGCCCTGCATGGTCGGCCCCCCGTGAAGCCTCCCCGCCTTGCCGCCCTTGTGCATGAAGATGCAATAGTCGTGATCGACGCGCACCTTGGGACCGAGCAACTCAACCATATAGGGAAGAGCCCTGGGGTGATCGACGAGTGCCAGGGCGGCCGGCCCCCACATCGAAACGCGGCTCGTTCGCCTCAAACCGCTCTCAGCGTAGTCGCCAGGCCAGACGTCGTCGGCCAGGGCGTTGAGCGCGTCGACCTCGTCGCGGTCGAGTACGCCCTTGACGACGAGATAGCCTTCCAGATCAAACGTGAACCTCTCCTCGGGGGTCACGAGGCACTCCTTTCTCTCATTGCAGTGAGATGCGCCTGAGTCGGGCCTTCGGACGCTCAGTAGGTCGCCCGTCCGCCGCTGACATCGAAGCACTGCCCTGTGGTGAACGTCGACTCCTCCGAGGCGAGGAACAGGATGGTAGCCGCCACTTCCTCCGGCCGGCCGAGCCTGCCGAGGGGGATCTTCGACGTCAGGAAATCGACGCGTTCCCGCTCCATTCCCTGCAGTATAGGCGTGTCGATCAAGGCCGGTGCTACACAGTTGACACGGATTCCTTCCGACAGAACTTCCTTGGCGAGCGTCTTGGTAAAGCAGATGACCCCCGCCTTGGACACGGAGTAGGGCGCCATGTTGGCGTTCCCCTCCTTGCCCGAGATCGATGCCAGCGAGACGATGACCCCCGCCCTTTTTGGGATCATGTGGCGGACAGCGGCGCGCGAGCAAAGGAAGGTTCCCTTCAGGTTGATGTCCAGGACGCGATTCCAGTCTGCCTCATCGAGATCTCTTACCGGTCTGTCGGTCCCCACGATCCCGGCGTTGTTGACCAGAATGTCCACGCCGCCGAATCTATCTACGACTTCGGCGAAGGCCCGGTCCACCTCGTCTGCCCTGGCCACGTCGGCGCCGACGGCAATGGCGGATCCACCAATCTCATCCGCCGCCCGCTGTGCTCCATCCAGGTCCACGTCCACGATCGCGACTCG
>JAYZCA010000147.1:0-20354 GCA_036339235.1 Candidatus Latescibacterota bacterium
GCGCCCGCCGAGGTCTTTTCCGGAGGCGACGTGCCGGCCTGGATGACAGATCCCGACGCCAAGTCTGACAACGGCGGAGACTGGCAGGAGTTGGCGGCGCAGCTGGCAACCTCATCGGCTGTGCACAATCGGCGCCGCGCAGTGGCCCGGCGCAAGGTGGAAGAGTCGCTGTCAGAGGTCGCCAGACTGACCCGGCGGCTCAACGAACAGGTGTCGCTGTCGCGCTCGATCTCCCCCGGCATCCAGATGACACCGGTGCGCGTGGAGGCCTGCCTCGAGCGGTTCGACGCCGACTGTCCCCGCGTCGACGACGTCCCCGAAGACCTGGCCAGACTCCTGCGCCAGGCGGTCCGCGCCGCGTCACCTCCGTGGTGGAGACGCCTGCTGGCATGACCGATACCCCCACCCCCTGGCGGCGTTACGAGGAACTGCGCCCCGACGATCTGCACGATCTGGTCAGCGGCCATCCAGTAGCCTACTGGCCATTGGGGCTCCTCGAACACCACGGCTGGGCCTTGCCGGTGGGGTACGACGGTATCAAGGCGGACCGCATCTGCCAGCGCCTGGCGGATCGCACCGGCGGCGTCATCCTGCCGACCATGTGGTGGGGCGGCGGCGGCGGTCACGGCGCTTTCCGCTGGACCCACTATCAACCGCTCGAAGCGACGGCGGCCATCCTCGAGGCGACGGTGCGGCAGCTGTTCGATTCGGGCTTTCGCGTCATCGTCCTGCTCGCCGGCCACTATCCCTGGCAGTCGCTGCTGCAGGAGAGTGTGCCGTCGCTGGTCGCAGATCATCCAGAGGGTCTCCTGCTCGCCGGCACCGAGCTCACCATCGCCGGCGACCTCGGTCTGCTGGGCGATCACGCCGCTCTCGAGGAAACCTCCTACGGACTGGCCCTGTTCCCCGAGCACATCGACGTGTCGGCTCTGACCCCGGGACGCCAGGCGGGCGCCACATGGGCCGCCAGCGGCCCGCCCCCGGAGGACGACCGTCATCCCGGTGTCGAGTACGACCCGACACAGCCGCTGTTCGGACAACTCGGCAAAGACGCGCGCCAGGCCAGTGCCGAGCGCGGCGAGACCGGCCTGAACCACCTGGTAGAAGAGCTGGCGGGGCGTATTCTCCAGTTCCTCGCCGACGGCTGACTTCCTCTTAGCCGTTCCCCCATGAATGCGGAAACCCCCTTCACGGGTCCTTTTCCCGACCTGCGCAGCGAACGCCTGCTGTTGCGCGAACTGAGGTCGGACGATGCCGGCGCTCTGTTCCGCCAGTTCAGTGACGACGAGGTCACGCGCTACTACGATCTGGACACCTTCACCCAGCCGACCCAGGCCGAGCAGCTCGTCGCGCTCTGGCGGCAACGTCGAGAGCGTCGGTTCGGGATACGCTGGGCGATCTGCAGACCCGAGGCTCCGGAGGAACTGCTTGGCACTTGCGGGTTCAACCTGTGGGTCCAGAACAGCGCCCGTGCCGTGCTCGGCTTCGATCTGGCCCGCGCCAACTGGCGCCAGGGGATCATGAGCGAAGCCCTGGGGCTGCTTCTCGACTATGGATTCCAGCAGATGGAGCTGAATCGCGTCGAGGCGGTCGTCTTCCGTGACAACGACGCTTCCTGCCGCTTGCTGGCGAAACTTGGTTTCGCCCGCGAGGGACTGCTCCGTGAGTATGAATACCTGCACGGCCGCCTGCAGGACATGTACATGTATTCTCTCCTGCGACGAGATCGCGAGGCGTGAGCAGTCAAGATTCCCCTTGCCGATGTTCGATTTGGTACGGTGACTCGTAGGGATGCCACAGATCACCGTCACCGACCTGCGCAAGACGTACCGCATTGCCGAACGTCGTCCCGGACTGAGCGGCGCCATTGCCAGACTCGTACACCGACGCTATCGCGACATTGTCGCCCTCGACGGCATCTCCTTCTCGGTTGAGCCTGGGGAGCTGGTGGGCTACATCGGCCCCAACGGAGCGGGCAAGTCGACGACGGTGAAAATACTCGGGGGGATCCTGTGCGGTGCGCGGGCCGCCTCGCTCAGGTCGCTCTCATGCTGGGGTTCGACCTCGCCCGTCTCGCCCTCACCGGACTGGCCATCCTCGGCTGTGCCAGCCTGTTCTACGGCTTGTCGGTATTGGGGGGAATGATGTCCTTCTGGACGACGGAGACCCTGGAGATTCTCAACTGTCTCACCCACGGCGGCAATTTCGCCGGCCAGTATCCGATCTCCATCTATCGCGAAAGCTTCCGGCGCTTCTTCACCTGGATCGTGCCCCTCGCATGCGTCACCTACTATCCCGCCCTCGCCATCCTCGGCCGCACCGACCCGGCAGAGCTGGTCTGCTGGCTGGCCCCGCTGGCAGGCTTCGCCTTTCTCGCCCTCAGCCTCCGCCTGTGGAGTTTCGGCGTAAGTCGCTACCGATCGACCGGCAGCTGAGGCGCGGCGCGGCGCTGTCTGCCTGCCTGCTCGGCGGCTGGCTGCTCCTCATCGGCTGCGGAAGCGACGGCGGCACCGGCTCCGCTGCCGAAGACGGCTTCGATCGTGAGGACCTGTCACGCCTGTTCGCTCCCGTTACCGAAGCCGAACGCGTCGCCGTCCTGGCGGACTGGGCCTCCCGCGATGTCGCCGCCCTCGACGTACGTATCGTATTGCGCGACACGGTCTCCGTTGGCATCGATACCCTAGAGGTGCGCATCCTGTCGCACGTCGTCCAGGGAGACCTGCACTATGGCGCCGTCGTCGTCCCCCTCGGCGCGGCGACACAGCGTCACGTGCTCGCCTACACCCACTTCAGTGATGTCGGCGTCACCGTCGAATCGACCCTGTTCGCCCTCGGCGCCGTCGCCGGTCTGCGGGGGAATCAGTTCGTCCTCGTATTGCCCTCCTACCGCGGCAAGACTCTGTCGTACGGATCCCGGTCCTGGACCTCGGAGGGTACTGTCAGCCTCTGGGACGGCGAGGTCGACGACGTGCTGGCCCTCATCCATGCAGCCTGGCAGCTGCCGGGTGTCGCCGATGGCGATGCGGCGACCTTCGGCTTCAGCGCTGGTGGCGCCATCGCCCTGCTCACCGCAATCCGCGAACCGGGCGTCGTGCGGGTCGTCGATTTCTTCGGACCTACCAACTTCTTCGGACCCTGGGCACAGGACCTGCTGCTGAGGATCCTCGACGATCAGGCGCCAGATCTGGCGAGCATTCCCGAACTGCAGGCGTCGGTAGTGGACCCCTTCGAGCGGGGCGAGTTGTCACTGGCGGATATGCGACTGGAGCTGCTGCGCCGCTCGGCTCTGCACTTCGCCGACCGGCTGCCTGCGGTGCTGGCACACCACGGTCTGGCGGACGATGTCGTCGCTGTCGGTGAAACGCAGATACTGGAGGCAGCGGTGCGGGAGGCGGGAGGGTCGATGCAGGCGTTTTACTACGAGGGCAGTGGTCACAGCCCCTTCGACCTCGACGGCAGTCTCAGCCGAACGGCGGCCTTTCTCGGTGCGCTGTCGCCGGCGGCGCGGCGCGTTCAACCCCCGGCCGAGATGGACAGCAGATCGAGTTGGGCCTTGCTGGCCTCATCCGAGATCGGCTCGCAGTCAGCAAAGGGATGGCCGCCGCCGATACAGTAGGTGCACAGCTGCCGGTCACTCAGACCCAAGCGCTTGAAGGCGCTCAGCATGCCCGCCATCGACACGTAGACGACGGGCATGCCCATCTTTTCGCTGATCTGCTCCGTGTCGCGGCCGCGGGCGATGAAACCCTCTCCTGCGGGCGGATCCGGCGCCATATCGACTCCGAAGGTACACCCACGCGGAATGCCATCGGATGGCACGATGCCGATAGGCGGTGTGTATGACACCAGGTAGGCCTTCTTCACCCCCACGTGCTGGTAGAGCAACTGCCGCGCCCGGATGGAATTGTTGCCGCGCACGATGCTGTCGTCGATGAGGACCACCGTCTTGCCCGCCAGTTGCGCCTTCATGCCTGGCAGGACGTGCAGGTTGCTGTCGATCGACTGCTTGCGGTCCTGCGCGTTCGATCCCTGGAACGAGCGCTCACCGCGCATCTTGTAGAAGATGGGAACGAAGGGCAGTCCTGTCTTGCGTGCGTAGGAACGCGCCGCCACCTCCGGGCAGCGCGGCAGGAAGGTGACCAGATCGGCGTCGGCGGGGTGGAACTCAGCCGCCAGAATCTCGCCGAGCACTTCGCGGACGCGGCGCGTCGACACGTGGTTGAGGATGGAATCCACATCGGCGATGTAGTTCCACTCGAAGAAACAGTGGGACGTCTGCGGTTCGACGAGAGCCTCCTTGGAGAACTCGCCCTCCGGAGACAGGTAGTAGATCGACCCCGGGTCGAGGTCCTCGATGAACTCACCACCGTTCTTGCGGAAGGCGATGTCCTCCGATGCGACTCCGTACTTGCCGTCCTTCCAACCCAGAACGCCCGGTTTGATCCCCGTACGATCCCGCATGATGATGACCTCTCGCTTGCGCCAGTCGGCGATGGCCATGGTGTAGGCGCCCGTCACCTTGCGCAGGAACTCGTGCTCCCCATCGCGGCGGTAGAGGTAAAGGAGGGCCTCCGTGTCGCAGGAGGACGAGGCGCGGGTCATGTCGAGGTCGGAAAAATGGGCCGTGTCGATCTGGCCGTTGTGCACCGCCGCCATCTCGCAGTCCCGGATCAGGATGTGATTGCCGCGCTCCTCCACCTGCCCGCCGAGGACGTGGGGATGGGCGTCGTCGAGGATCTCCTCCTTGCTGCCACGCGTGGCGTAACGCACGTGGGCCATGTAGGTGTGGTAGTTGGGACTGGGAAAAATCTTGTGCAAATCGGTGATGTCGAACCTGTCGACGCCACCCGCCCATTTGATGACATCGATGCGTCCCTCGCCTACGGCGGCAATACCGGCCGCCTCCCGCCCTCGATGTTGCAGAGAGCGGATGAAAGAGTAGGCGTCGTGGAGGGTGTGGGCGACGCAGAATCCGCAGTTGTGACGGACGGCGTCTTCCATGGCAGGCT
The DNA here is from genome assembly GCA_036339235.1 of Candidatus Latescibacterota bacterium. Taxonomy (GTDB): domain Bacteria; phylum Latescibacterota; class UBA2968; order UBA8231; family UBA8231; genus UBA8231. The sequence goes on from JAYZCA010000147.1 coordinate 5,010, forward strand.
ACCTCACCAGTTGCGGTTGGCCCATCCGCGACGGGACGGGTACAGGTACATCTGTCGGATGGTGGAGATCTTCGAGGGCTGCGAGATGCCACGTGGCACGCCGAGCCCGGATACTGCGGGGAGAATCAGAATATAGAGCCTCGGTCGACCCGATGACAGGCCAAAAAAACGGCCGGCCCCCAGGGGGAGCACGGCCGTCTTCCCACCGTCTGGCAGCTGTATTTAGATGGCCGACTCGCCCATCTCTCCGGTGCGGATACGGACCACCTGGTCCACGGGTACGACGAAGATCTTGCCGTCGCCGATGTTGCCCGTGTTGGCCGCCTCCTTCACCGCATCGATGGCACGTTCGGCGATCGCCTCGCCGACGACGACCTCGATCTGCAGCTTCGGCGTGAAGTCGATGTTGTACTCGGCGCCGCGATAGACCTCCTTGTGGCCTTTCTGGCGTCCATAACCCTTGACCTCACTCACCGTCATACCCATCACACCCAACGCACTGAGCGCTCTCTTCACCTTTTCCAGCGCGTTCGGCCTGACGACACACTTTAACAGTTTCATGGCAACGCCTTCATCCTCTCAGACCTCTGAGTAGTAGCCCTGCTCGTTGTGCAGTGAGATGTCGAGACCTCGATCCTCCTCGTCCTCGGCGACGCGCAGGCCGACGAGACCGTCGACCACCTTCAGAATGATGAAGGACAATACGCCGCAGTAGACGACGGTGAACAGTACGGCGACGACCTGGGCCCCAAGCTGGCTGCCGATCGTCATCCCCTCAGCCAGGCCCGTGCCACCCAGGGATTCGGTGACGAAGACACCCGTCATCAGGGCGCCGACGATGCCGCCGATACCGTGTACTCCGAAAGCGTCGAGGGAGTCGTCATAACCCAGCTTCTGCTTGAGGCTGGTGGCCCCCCAGAAACACAGGCACCCGGAGGCCAGGCCGATGGCGATGGCCCCCAGGGGGCCGACGCTGCCGGAGGCCGGGGTGATGGCGACCAGACCGGCCACGGCGCCGGTGACGATGCCGAGGACGCTCGGCTTGCCGTGTTTCATCCACTCTACCAGCATCCAGGCGAGGGCCGCCGAGGCCGTCGCAACCTGGGTCACAAGCATTGCCATACCGGCGGCGCCATTGGCGGCCAGCGCCGAACCGGCGTTGAAGCCGAACCAGCCCACCCACAGCATGGAGGCGCCAACCACTGTCAGTACGAGACTGTGCGGCGGAATGACGGTATCGGGATAACCGCGACGCTTGCCGAGAAGGACCGCCGTCACCAGAGCGGCGATGCCGGCGTTGATGTGTACTACGGTGCCACCAGCGAAGTCGAGGACTCCCTTGTCCCAGAAGAAGGCACCGTCACCGCTCCACGCCATGTGGCAGATCGGCGCGTAGACGATGGTCGTCCACAGCGCCATGAACAGCATCATGGCGGAAAACTTCATGCGCTCGGCGAAAGCGCCGGCAATCAGGGCCGGGGTGATGATGGCGAAGGTCATCTGAAACGTGACGAACACGGTCTCGGGAACCGTGCCGGTCAGGGAGTCGATGCCGACGCCGCGCAGCAGCGCCTTGTCGAGTCCGCCGACGAAGGAGTGCAGGTTGACGACGTGCGCCTCCATTCCGGTCGTGTCGAAGGCAAGACTATACCCCCACAGGATCCAGATAAGGGTCATCATCGCCGTCAGTGCGAAACATTGCATGAGCACGGAAAGCACGTTCTTGGAACGGACGAGACCGCCGTAGAACAGAGACAACCCGGGGATCGTCATGAACAGCACGAGGGCGGTGGATGTGAGCATCCACGCTGTATCTCCCGAGTCGAGACCGTCGGCGCGAGCCACATCGGGCACGAGCCAGCAGGCCAGTCCGATGACGACACAACCGAGCCGGGAGCGGGTCCCGCAACCGGCCGTGGCCACCGAGTGAGGCGAAGATCGCATGTTCTTACTCCCTTACCTTGGAGGGTGCCTGCCGCCGTGCCTTAACCTCGGGCCAGCCCGGCGAGTCAGCGTTGATGCCAATATTAAAACCGTGGAGCCCCTCGCAACAAGCGCCTCGACGCTACCTTCTCGAGTCAGCCGGCGGCGAAGCGGTAGGCCTTGCGGCCGTTGGCGTGCCAGAATTTCGCCGCTGCCTCCGGTCCCAGGGCTTCCACATAGTCACGGACGATGGTGACGACGGCGGGAAATTCGGCGGCCCGGTCGCTGACAGGCCAGTTCGTCCCGAAGACGACACGGTCCTCACCGAAGATCCGCCACAAGGCGTCGAGGGTGGGTTTGTAGTAGCCAGGGTCGGACGGCGCCGGTTGGGTGACCGACTGCTCCGGCACTGCCGACACCTTGCAGTAGACGTTTCGACATTCGGCTGTGCGCGCCATCGAATCCTGCCAGTCGGCGGCGGGTTCGCCACCGTCGATGGGCACGTGGCCGATGTGGTCGATGACGATGCGTAGTTCGGGAAGCAGCCGTGCCACGGCACCCACCGCATCGATCTGTCCCCCCCTGACCAACACGTCGAGGGCGAGCAAGTTCTTGGCCAGCTCTTCAACATCCTGCAGTACCGTGCCGGAGTGCAGGTCTTCAAAGTGGGTGCCTCCGAGGCGGATGCCGAGAAACAGCGGGTGCTCCGAGAAACGCGCGAGGCGCTCAGCGAAGCCGTCCCCCGGGTCGACGTGACCAACGAAGCCGACGATCCACGGGTCGTCGGCAGCCAGATCGAGAATCCACTGATTGTCCTCAAGCCAGGCACTGGCTTCGACGACCACCGTCCCGGTGATGCCTTCCCTCTGGGCCAACTCCCGGTGATGCTGCGGCAGCACGGTTCGGTAAAGCAGTTCATTGTCCGCCGGTGGCCACGGGATTCCCTGGGGACGCTGAGGATCATAGAAGTGTGTGTGTGTGTCGATCATCATGTCGTTGCTGCGTCTTGCACTTCGAGGTCGGCCCGCAGCTGCGCTTTGATCGACGGCGGGCAGGTCGATCCGGTTGATGTCCATGATAGCCCCTGTAACCCCCACAGCAGGTTCAGAGTTGGAGTGAACCCCGCTGCCTGCACGGCACGAAAGGCGGCTACGGCGCCCAGGCGCTGCAGATCGTCACGGGTATGTACGCCGGCATCGGCCAGCCAGCGGGCCGACTTCGGCCCGATTCCGCGCAGACTGCTAGTGCGCATCGAGCCAGGTATCCCCCGTGCCCATCTCGACGACGATAGGCACCTTCATCGGGATCGCTTTCTGCATCGCCTCCTCCACCACCTGTCTGACTTCCTCCTCCTCCTCGAGGTACAGGTCGAAGACGAGTTCATCGTGCACCTGCAGCAGCATCTTCGTCTTCCAGCCCCGTTCGACCTGCTGGATATGGATGGCGCCCATGGCTAGCTTGATCATGTCCGCCGCCGTCCCCTGGATCGGCGAGTTGATGGCGTTGCGCTCGGCGGCAGCGCGGATGGCGCGGTTGCGGGAGTTGATGTCCTTCAGGTAGCGCCGGCGACCGAGCATGGTCTGCACATATCCGTTTTCGCGACAGAAGGCGATCGTCTCGTCCATGTAGCGGCGCACGCCCGGGTATTCCTCGAAATACTGCTCGATGAACTGCTGACCCACCTTTCGTGGCAAACCGAGGCGCTCGGACAGGCCGAAGGCGGAGATGCCGTAGATGATACCGAAGTTCACCGTCTTCGATTGGCGCCGCATGTCGTCGTCGACCATCGACGGCGGCACGTTGTAGATGCGCGACGCCGTGACGGTGTGGATGTCCTCCTCCTCGAAGAAGGCCTCGTTCATGCGCCTGTCCCCGCAGATCTCGGCGATGATGCGCAGCTCGATCTGCGAATAGTCGGCCGACAGCAGCGTGTAACCGGGGCCACCGGGGACGAAGGCTTTGCGGATCTCACGGCCCTGCTCGGTGCGGATCGGGATGTTCTGCAGATTCGGGCCGCTCGACTGCATGCGCCCCGTGGCTGCGACGGCCTGTTCGTAGCTCGTGTGTATACGTCCTGTTTTGCTGAAAATGGCGCCGGGGAGCATGTCGAGGTACGTGGACTTCAGCTTCGTGCACAACCGGTATTCGAGGATCTGCCTAGCGATCTCGTGTTCGTGTGACAATCGCGTCAGCACCATCTCGTCGGTCTTGTACTGCTTCGACTTGGCCGTGCGGCGCGCGTTGGGATCGAGGTCCAGTTTCTCGAACAGGATCTGCCCGAGCTGCGCCGGCGAATTGAGATTGAAGGGCTCCCCCGCCAGTTCCTCAATACGGATCGCAGCGCGCTCGATCTTCTGCGCCAGGTCGTCGGAAATGGCCCTGAGGATCTCCGGATCGACACGGATCCCGGCGTGCTCCATGGCGGCCAGCACCGGGATCAGCGGCGCCTCCACCTGCCGGTAGAGTCGCATCTGGTCCGACTCCTCCAGCAGAGGCTCGAGCCGATCCCACAGCTGCAGCGCGATGTCGGCGTCTTCGGCGGCGTACTCCGTCAGCTCCTCGAGGGGCACCTCGCGCATGGGGAGCTGCTCCTTGCCGCGCTCTCCGATCAGATCGGCGATGGGCACCGGGCGATACCCGAGCAGGGCCTGCGCCAGGTAATCCATGCTGCGCCGCAGGTCGGGTGTCGCCAGGAAAGCGGCGACCATGGTATCGTGCAGCGGGCCGGCCAGGTCGACGCCGTGCCAGCGCAGGACGGCGACGTCGTACTTGAGGTTGTGACCGACCTTGGCGATGCCCTGGTTCTCCAACAGGGGGCGCAGCTCCTCGAGTACGGCGCGGTTCGCCGCCTCGTCTTCCGGCAACGGGATGAAAGCGCCGGAATGTGCCGTATGACTGACGGCGAGACCCAGGATCTGGCAGGTCTTCGGGTTGAGGCTCGTCGTTTCCAGATCGAGGGCGAAGCGGTCCTTCTGCTGCAGCTCGGAAATCAGGCTCGCGCGACCTTGAGCCGTGTCCACAAGGCGGTATTCGTGCTCCACGTCCTTTATGGTTCTTACCATGTGCGGGTCTTCGATGCCGGCCTGCATACGCTTGACGCCGGCCTCGAAGTCGTCGCCGAAGAGCCGCTTGCCCAGGGCGTTGAATTCGAGCTCCGAGAATATCTTCGTCAGCTCGAGCTGATCGGCCTCGCGGCGCTTGAGGTCCTCCACGTCGAGATCGAGGGGCACGTGGGTGTCGATCGTCACCAGGCGTTTCGACAGCCGCGCCTGCTCGGCGAACTCCGCCAGAATCTCCTTGCGTTTACCCTTGAGCTTATCGAGGCGGTCGAGCAGACCTTCGACGGTGTCGAAGTCGGCCAGCAGCTTCTGCGCCGTCTTCTCGCCGATACCGGGTACGCCGGGCACGTTGTCGCTGGTGTCCCCCATCAGCCCGAGCAGATCGATGATCTGGTCCACCCGCTTGATCTTCCACTTGGCCAGCACGTCTTCCTCGCCGAGCAGCTCGGCGGGTTTGCCGGCGCGCCCTGGCCGGTACAGCAGCGTCTTGGGCGACACGAGCTGGGCGAAGTCCTTGTCGGGGGTAACCATGTAGGTCGTCATGCCGGCGCCCTCGGCGCTGAGAGCCAGCGTGCCGATCACGTCGTCCGCCTCCCAGCCCTCGACGCGCAGCACGGGAATCCGGAAGGCTTCCAGCAGGCTGAACACGTACGGCAGGGCGGTGCTCAGGTCCTCCGGCATCCTGTCGCGCGTCGCCTTGTACTCGGCGTACTCCTCGTGCCGATGCGTCCGGCCCGGAGCGTCGAACACGGCGGCGATGTGCGACGGTTCGAACTTCTCGATGAATTCGAGCAGAGTGTTGGTGAACACCAGAGGCGCCGACGTGTTCATCCCCGACGACGTCGTCACGGGGTTGTTGATCAAGGCGAAATGGCCCCGATAGGCCAGCGCCATGCCGTCGAGCAGGCACAGCACTCTGCGATCTTCGAGGTCCAGTTCGCTGGATCGGCCGAGGGCGCGATCCGCCGGGCTTTGACCCTTCGTCGGGGACGGGGCAGTCGTCATGGTTTCATCACGAGGCCAAATTAACCGCGTCCTCAACCCGCAGCAAGCGGTTGCCGGCGCCGTCGGAGCGGCCTTGCTTAGGCGCCATGTCGCCACGCATCCTGCTCGCCTGTTTCAAACAGGAAACCTCCTCATTCAACCCGGCGCTGACGGGGTACGCCGACTTCCAGACCTGCGCCGGAGCCGACGTTCGTCGGGTCCTGGGGACCACCTCGACGGAGGTAGCCGGCGCCTTCGTTGTATTCGACGATGCGGGTGTTGAGGTCAGCGCCGCCCTGGCGGCCTGGTGCGGATCCGGAGGGCCCGTGGCCGAAGCCGACGTGCAGCGCCTCCTCGACGAATTCGATCGGTCCGTCGCCGACGCCGTCTCCGGAGGATGTGACGGTGTTTACCTCGTCCTTCACGGCGCCATGGCGGGTCAGGTCGAGATGGACCCTGAGGGAGCTCTTCTCGAACGGGTCCGGACTCATGTGGGCGACGTGCCCATCGTCTTGTCCATGGACCTGCACGGGATCCTGACGGATCGAATGGTCGCGCACAGCGACGCGATCCTGCCCTTCCACACGTATCCCCATACCGACCAGCACGACACCGGGCAGCGGGCGGCGGGCGCGCTCCTGCGCCTGCTTGACGGCGCCCGGGTGCAGACGACACGAATCCGGATTCCTATGCTCGTGCGGGGTGACGAACTGCTCACCGCGACGGGCCTCTTCGGCGAGGCCATCCAGCGCTGTCAGCGTTTCGAGGCGGATCCGCGAGGTCTGGCTGCCGGCGTGCTGATCGGCAATCCCTTCACCGACGTACCCGACCTGCGCACGAACGTCATCCTCACCGCCGCGAAGGGAGCCGACACCTGGGCACGCGAGGAAGCACTGGGGATCTCCCGCTTCCTGTGGTCGCACCGGCAACGCCTGCAGGCGCCACTCACTCCCCTCGACGAGGCGATCCGCCTGGCTCGCAAGACCGATGGGCTGTGCGTGTTCTCTGACGCCGCCGATGCCACCTCCTCGGGCGCTTCCGGCGACAGCAACCACATCCTGCGCGGACTCGTGGAAGACGGCTTCCCCCGTCGGGCGCTGCTCACCATCGTCGACGCCCCTGCCGTGGCCGCTGCCATCGACGCTGGTATCGGCACGCGCACGACGCTGAACCTGGGTGGCAGTCTCGACCCCGCGCGGCACAAACCTCTGCAGGTAAACGCCTACGTGAAGTCCCTCGGGGACGGCGAGTTTCTCTACGAGGAAGGCACCCGCGCCCGCGCCGGCCGCACAGCGGTCGTCGTCGTCAATTTCGACGGGAAGGACGCAGGCATCCATGTCCTGGTTACTGAGCGTGCAGTGCACGTCATGGGTCGGCGCCTGTTCCTCGCCCACGGCCTCGACCCGGTGGAATTCGATCTGGTGTCGATGAAATCCCCCAACGGCTTCCGCACCCACTTCGAGTCGATCGCTGCGCGAATCGTCCCCGTCGACGCCCCCGGATCGACGAGCGCTAACCTGCGCACCTTACCCTACCGCCATTGCCCGCGGCCCATCTTTCCCCTGGACGCGGAGAGTGAGGTGGCCGGAGCCCTGGAGTTTCCCCTCGAATGACACGAGCCCTCACTGCCGATGTCTGCGTCGTCGGGGCGGGCAGCGGCGGCTTCGGGGCTGCCTGCGCGGCGGCGCGCCTCGGGGCCAGCGTCATCGTCCTCGAAGCTGCCGCCGGCGTCGGCGGCACCAGCACCTGGGCGGGGGTCAACAACTGGGAGCCCGTCGCCGGCGATACGGGGAGGATGTTACAGACACAACTGGAGACGCTAGCCGGGATGGGGCGGCGGGATCACGGGCACCGGCGGTAGAACCTCGTCGATCAGGCGGGCGGCGGTGTCCACCATCCGCCGTCCCATGCAACTGGGACAAAAAAGCTGACAGGAAAGCGCCACTACACGCTCGTGAGCGCAGTCTTCACACCGTACCCGCAGGAACCCGTGAGCCAAATCACCGCACTCAAAGTAGGCGCGCACCTTTCTCGACGTGGAGGACACCAGAGTGCCAACCGCCCATCTGCAGCATTCGCAGTAGTTAATGGCACCCACATGTGTATCCAGTGCGGCACACACACAGTCGCTTGGCGCGGCTCAACCTGCGACGCGGAGCCGAGCTAACGCCCGGTAACCACCACCGGCGATGACCAGGCCATGGCGCCATCGGTCTGAATCACCCGCACCCAGACGGCCTGCCCACCCAGCTGCACGGGGATGTTGATTCGCAGATCGGCGTCCGGCGAGGCCGCCTCGTCGGGAGCCGGACCGATCTCGACGCGACGCTTAAGCCCTCCGGCCTCGAAGGTGCTCACACCGCTCCGTATGGTCCCGGCCGTCAGGTCGAAGCCACAGGGAGGGGTTCGCAGCGACAGCACGGTCTCGTCCGGACCGTCGAAGTGGAACACGATCCCTGCCCGGTTCCCCGCCGTCGCCGACGTCCATATCAGGCGTCGCCCCTCTGGCTCGATGCGGGTGACGTCGGCGGCACTCTGGAAGTTCACCGGCGACACCTCCGTGAAGCGCCCGACGTCTACACCCAGATCGCCGTCCCAGATCACCCGCTGGTCGGCGGCGGTACCACGCCGCCTGGCGCCCATCCACAGGACACGCAGGGCGCCGTCGGGAGAGGGACCCGCTAGTTGCCGGCACGCCACAACTTCGGTGCGCCGCAGGATGTCGATCCGCTCCAGCGCCGCAGTGCCGGCAACGCGTACGTGCACCGCTACCTCGTCGCCTTCCACGTCGACCTGGCCGCCCATCCCCACGCCTTCGACATCCGCCCACAGCGAGATGCGCTCCCCCGTCGTGCCGAAGCAGCGGCGCGCGGCGAAGGCCTCCCAGAGCGACGTCTTGTCGAGGGCGGTCGCGTAAACGCCGGTGAGCCCCGAGCGCACGTTCCGGTTCTGCCGCCAGCCGGGGTGGTCGGCGCCCGGCCGCCCGTAGACACCGTCGGCGCCGGCGGTGATGCCGACGCGGTAGCCGCGCTCGATGGCGTCCTCGACAAACCACTCCGACGTGGCATGCGTCGAGTGGATCTCGAAAAGCGGCTCGATGCGCGGCTCGTGCCAGTCCAGGTTCGTCGGTCGCCCGCCCACGTGCAGATTGCACATTACTCCCTCGTCACGGAAGGCGGCATGAAACTCTGGCGCCGTCATCAGATCCGGCTCCGGGTCCTCGTCGGTCTCGGAGAAGTGGCGCCCGGAACGCCGCATGCGCGGCTCGTCTTCTCGGTAGATGACATTTCGATCGCCACCGTCCACCGTCGGCGGCGACCACTCGCAGCCGAGGAAGGCGACAAAATTCCCAGGGCGATCTGCCGCGGCCGTATCCCGCCGGATCGATTCCCACCGGCTCCGGGTGATGTAGTGATCGTTGCCCTGCTGGCTGGCGAACTGCAGTCCGGCGGCACGGGCGTGGTTGAAATGGCTGGACAGCGAACCGGCGCCGCAGCCCACATCCGACTGCCCAGAATGCAGATCGCCGAAGTACAACCGCGGGCCCGGTGGTTGGGCGTACACGGTAATCGCGTGACAGACGATCGTGCCGAGGCCGGGTATGACGAATCTGGGTCGTCGTACGCCGGGCGCCTGAAAGCGCAGGGTCAGAATAGAACCGGGAGGCGAATCCGACCCGCGCAGATCCAGTTGCTCCACTTCGGGTTCCTCCAGCAGTCGCGGCAGATCGCCGGTGAGATTCTTCGTGTTCCCCCAGACATCCTCCAGTCGAAGTCGCACCTCCACCGGTTCCCCCACGACCGCGTCTCCACCGGTGACGGCGACACCCCGGATCGCCTTGCCGGCAACGACGTCGGGAGCCGTCGCCTTGCCTACGAGATTCCAACGTGGATCGTGTGGACACCACACCGCGACGACGAAATCGACGGCGTCACAGACGAAGGTCGGCGCCAGCCAGCCGCTGGTTCCTCCTGGACGCACCTGCAGGATCTGCCCCGCGACCAGGGGCGTGGTCAGATCGATGTCGAGCTGATGCTGCCACGGATCGAAGGCGCCACGGGGCACGTGGTCGACAGGAAGATCCGCGTCGGTGGCGTCGATGCGCACTTTCGCGATGGGTTCATCCGGACCGACTGGACGCCAGTCGAAAGGCCAACTCCAGGCGATACGCAGGCGGCTGCCGGCAAGCAGGCCGCCCTGGGGCACACAATACTCGAAGCAGAGGTGTGTCACGGCGCCCGCCACAACCTGCGGTTCGTGCGTGCAGATGATGGTCCCCAGAGAGGCTGCTCTCGCCTCGGCGCTCAGCTCTGGTCGGTGCCAGAGGCGCGCACTCCCAGGTCTCCCGGTCCAGAGTAAACGTGATCCCGCTTGTTGCATCGATTCTCTTCCGTTTACATATCGACGTTCTGAGTGATGTGTTGGACTGGCAGTGTCTTGACGCACTTGTGCAGGGAGAGAGTGTGGAACGGAGCGCATGGCGCACAAACACCGGCTTCCTGCTGTTGGCCATCGGGTCGGCAGTGGGACTGGGAAACATCTGGCGCTTCAGTTATCTGGCTTACAAGAACGGTGGCGGGACGTTCTTGATTCCGTATGCCATCGCGCTGTTCAGCGTCGGCATCCCGATCCTGATCCTCGAGTTTGCCATCGGACACAAGATGCGTACAGCCGCCCCGAAGGCGATGGTGCTCGTGCACAGAAAATGGGAGTGGCTTGGATGGTGGCCGGTCATCTTCGTCGGGTTTGGCATCGTCCTCTACTACGTCGTCGTCATCGGCTGGTTCGGGTTGTACATGTTGTATTCGGCGGGTACGATATTTGGTCGCGAGTTACCCTGGGCGGGCCGCTCGGAGGAGTTCTTCTTTCAGGACTTTTTGCATCTCTCGGGCGGGGCTTTCGAGCGGGGCGGGGTGCAACCAGGAATTCTCTGTGCAACAGCGTTTTTCTGGGTTGTCCTGTGCGTCATCTGTTGGAGGCAGGTGGACAAGGGTGTGGAACTCGCTTGCCGGGTGTTCATGCCGTTGCTGGTGGTACTGACGACGACGTTGGTCTTCTGGGGCTTGACGCTGGATGGTGCTATGGAGGGGTTGCTCAATACCTCACGCCGGATTGGAGCAAGCTTGGTGAAGTGCAGGTCTGGCGGGATGCCTTCGGACAGATCTTCTTTTCTCTCTCCATCGCTTTCGGGATCATGATTGCATATGCGAGTTATCTTCCCGAAAAGACGGATCTGTTGCGCAATGCGTTTATCACGGCCTGCGTGAACTGAGCGTATTCGGTTTTCGCAGGGCTCGCGGTGTTCAGCGCGCTGGGATACATGGCCCACACGAAGGGGGTCGGTATCGATGAAGTAGCAACCGCGGGGACCCGGTCTCTGTTTTGTCGTGTATCCGGAGATCATCTCGTTGCTGCCGGCTTTCAGCGGATTGTTCGGATTTCTCTTCTTCCTGACCCTGGTGCTGGCGGGTGTGACCTCGGCGATTTCGATTGTCGAGGCTTTCGCGACTGCCGTCATCGACAAGTTCGCGTGGAGACGATCGAGGGTTGTGTCCGCCACGTGCTTTCTTGGATTCCTGGGCAGTTCGTTGTTCAACACGGGTGCCGGGCCGTACTGGCTGGACATCGTCGATCACTTCCTGAACCTCTACGGGCTGATCATTGTCGGTCTGCTCGAATGTCTGCTCATCGTCTGGTACTACCGGATCGACAGGCTCCACGCTTACCTCAGCGATGCGTCGAAAGGTGGATATTCGCGAGGTTGGGAGCTGACGTGGGAATGGTGTGTGAAGTTTGTTGCGCCCACGGTGCTCGTCGCCATTCTCGTGTGGAGTGTTCTGGATGACCTGAGCACGCCTTATGGGGGGTATCCGACGGAAGCACTGCTGGTCCTGGGAGTCGGCTGGCTGGTCGGGACGCTTCTGGTCAGCGGAGTTCTCAGTAGCTTTTCGAAGGTGCGCGAGTCGGAGAAGTAACTGGTTACCGCCACTGGAAGATGACACCCAACATGCTCTTTTCCCGTGCAAAGGCCATCTCATACGCCTGCGCCATGTCGGTGTAGGGCATTCGATGGGTTGTCAAGCGGCTCGGAGCCAGACCCTTCGTCATCAGTGACAGCGTGTGCTCGCAGCCGCGCACGCCGTCGAACCGGTCAGTGCCTGACGCCGGGAACCGGGTGCCCGCGCGGCCCGACACTGCGATCAGGGCGATCCCTTTGCTGAAAAACCACTCCATCGACACGGGGTTGAAATCGAGGGCCTCCTCGCCGCGCCCCGGCAGGGCGACGACGGCGACGCGCCCGTTGGGCCGCACCACCTGACAGGCGGTGCGCCACGCCGGCCAGGGATTGGCCGTGAGGATGACGAGGTCGACGCCGGCACCGTGCGTGAAATCGTCGAGTTTCGCCTCCAGATCGTCGTCATCGGATAGAAACACCCCGTCGGCGCCCATCTTCGTTGCCATGTCCAGCCGGGCGGGATGGTTGCCGAGGCCGATCACCCGCGCCCCGAAATAAGGACCCAGGCCGACGGCACCCAGGCCCAGGACACCCAGTCCCACAACGGCGACATTCTCCCCCGGCGTAAAGAACGCCTTGCGGTAGCAGTGCGCGCTGAGCGTGTAGAGATGGGCCCAGACGGCGTCCTCCGAGTCGACGTTCTCCGGCACTTTCACCATGTTGATCCGCGGGTCGGCGACGTATTCCGACTGGTGCGGCGCCCGCGACACGACGCGATCTCCCGGCTGCAAGTGCTCGACCGCTGAACCGACAGCACGCACAACACCGAGGTTGCTGTCCCCCACCCAGCGCGGATAGTCCGGCGCTCCTGGCACGTTCTCGGCGCCCTCGTAGTTGCCCCGGTCGGTGCCGATCTTGAAGGCGGAGATCTCCGTCTCCACGTGCACCTGATGGGGGTCGAGGGTCGTATCGAGATCATGCTCCTCGATGCGCAGGTCTCTCGGTCCGTGAAGGACGGCGATCTTCATGTTACCGCGGATCCCCCACCATCCACCGATGTTCCGCCAGGCCCGCCTCTGTCAGCTCGACCCCGAGGCCGGGCCGATCCGACAGTACGATGCGCCCACCCTGCACATCGAGAGGTTCGTCGATGATCTCGTCGCGCCAGTCGATGCCGGTGACGAACTCCATGGGAGCCGCATTCGGGATCGACGCCATCACGTGCGCTGCCGCCAGGATCCCCACCGGTCCCTTGGTATTGTGGAACGAGATCGGCACGTGGAACGTTTCGGCGATGGCGGCAATCTTGCGCGCCTCGGTGATGCCGCCGGAGTACATCAGGTCCGGTTGTGCGATGTCGATGCCCTCCAATTCGAGCAACCGACGGAACTGGCTCTTCGTATTGAGCCGCTCGCTGCCCATCACGGGAATGCCGATCTGACTCCGGATCTTCGGATACGCCGTCAGGTCATCTGGAGCCACTGGGTCCTCGTAAGCAAACAGATCCAGATGTTCAAGTCGCTTGGCCAACCGGATGGAGTTGGCCACTGTGAACCGCCCGTGGCAGTCGATGAACAGTTTCACATCCGGTCCCACCGCTTCGCGTACCGCCTCGAAATGGGCCACCGTCTTGTCGGGATACCCGTCGTCGAGATAGGTATCCCAGTCTAGACCGTTGCGATCCCGCCAGCTGGCGCCCCCCTTCAGCGCGAAGAAGCCCGCGTCCTGCTTCGCCTTTGCCATCTTCGCTGCGTCTTCAGGTGTTTTGCCGCCGAAGTGGGTGTAGAGGTCGACCTGGCGCCGGAAGGCGCCTCCCAACAGCTCGTAGACGGGCAAGCCCGCAACCTTGCCCTTGATATCCCACAGGGCGATGTCGATACCTGCGAGGGCACTCATCCAAACTGGACCGGCCATACGCCAGATGCCGCTCACTGAAGAGCGGCGGTAGATGTGGTGCCAGATCCACTCGATGCGCGCCGGGTCCTGGCCGATCAGCTCCTGTTTCATGTTGTCCACTGCAGAGCAGACAACCAGCTCCTTGTTGGAGTACGTCGCCTCTCCAAGGCCGGTGATGCCCGCATCGGTGAACACACGAACCACCGTCCACTTGCGCCCCGGTGAATCGTACATGACGGTGTCGATATCGGTGATCTTCATGACCCGTTCTCAATCTGGGCGCAGGCTTCGATGAACTCTTCGGCCGTCGTCGTGTAGCCGATCAGGTGTTCGAAGTTGCGCAGCACGATCTTGTTCAACCAGCCCCCTTCAGGCAGCGACTCGTCCTTGGTGTCAGGAAACTCGATCTCTGCGCCGTTGGAACAGTCGCGCAGCAAGATGACACGGTAGTTCCGGCCTACCGCCTCGGCGCACGTATAGTGCAAACAGGCGCGCCGGCTGTAACCGACGACGAAGAGGGTCCGCGTCCCCCAGCTGCGCAGATGCTGATCGAGGAACGTGTCGTGGAAGCCGCTCCAGATCCACTTCGGAAAGTTTGGTTCGCCGCCCCGGGGCCTGACGCAGTCGAGATACTGCGGTTCGAAATCCTTGCCCATCTCACGCCAGGGCTCGAGTGCACTACGCCCCTCGGCGTACTTCGTCTTACCCCAGAATTCGCCGACGATGTTGCCCGGATCGGCGACGAGGCGCAGGTCGTTGTGTACGTAGGCGACGCGGAGACCGACCTGACGGCCCGCCTCCAGGGCTGGCGCGATGTGGCCCTCAGTGACCGGATTCGCAGTTGTCCCATCGACGTCGACGAGGAGGAAGGCGCATTCGGACAATGGCAGCGGCAGCGTCTCGTAGCCGTAGTCATAGCCGCCTGGGTAATCCTTGTAATAGCGGACGGGGATGTCGATGGTGGACATCAGGACCGTCGCTTCGAGGAATGATCGGTCATGGTCGGTTGCCGCTGAATCCGTCGTGGGTGGTGAAAGTCTCGAACTCGCTGCCGTCGATGCGATTGACACCGCTGTGGGCGATGGTAAACCAGAGGAAGCCCTTGGCGTCCTCGGCGATGTGCACGAAGCGGTACTCGGCCAGGCCGTCTTCGAGCGAGTGATTTGATCGATGCGGGCTGGTCATTCACCTGCACATACTCAGCGAGAGCTGCAGCGGCGTGTAAACGGGAATGTCGACAGTTCTCATGAGGGCTGCAAGACAGTCACATCTTCGTCCCCTGAGGAGTTCTTTGCCTCAGCCTACGCCGAAAGACGACGCACGGTGCCGCGAACACTGACTGCCCTGCCCTCGACGACACTGTCAAACAGTGGCCGGGCAATCTCGACTTCATTCTCCCAACCGGTGAAATGTGGATGCAGCCATGCCCTGTGCGACTTGACCATCTCATTCTACAGCCGCACGACCTGGCCGCTCTCGACACTTTCGTTGATCGCCATCGTGATACGATGTGTTTCGAAGGCGTCG
>JAYZCA010000148.1:0-7506 GCA_036339235.1 Candidatus Latescibacterota bacterium
ACGGCGCCGTCGAGAAATACGCTCTTGTAGATAAGACCGAAGTCGCCGTTGAGTTCGCCGTGATCGGAGGTGAAGACGATGACGGTGTTGTCGAGCTCACCCCGTGCCTCGATCGTTTCCAGGATGCCGCCGATCTGCTCGTCGATGAGAGTCACGTTGCCGGCGTAGTTGGCGCGCATGGCTGAGATGTCCCTTGGATCCAGGTCGGGCGCGCTCGCAAGCCGTTGATGCAGGTACCCACGGGGACGACCCTCCTCACGGGTCCAGTCCGGCAGGGGCGCCGGCGCCGGCATGTCGACCGGGTCATATGAGCTGGCGTGCGGCTCGGGCGTGTCCCACGGCTCGTGAGGACCCCCGAAACTCACCCAGCAGCACCACGGCTCAGAGCGATCGTACGCCATCAGATACTGTTGTGCGCGCTGCCCCACGTAGACATCCGCATACTCCTCCACCGGCAGTGGCGACGGCCGCGCCACGTGGGGTTTGGTCGCAAAACGATCGCCGATGTCGTCGCGGTAGCTGTCCCACAGTCCCAGCTCCTGCCAGCGCGCCGTCATGTGCGACAGTACCCGTGCACTGGCCCGGGGGCCGCCGATTTCGTCGACATCGTCCAGGCCGTAGGCATGCATCAGCGGTTCGCGATCGCGCAGATCTCCCGAGTGCGGGTGCAGATGCGTCTTGCCGAACAGCGAGGTCCGGTACCCCGCCTCCCTCACCGCCTTCATCCATGTCGGCGTCTCCGGGGCGAGCGTGTGGCCCTGGTTGTCCCACACCGACGTGTTGTGCGGATACAGTCCCGTGGCAAGGCTCAGGCGTGCCGGGATGCAGACCGGAGAATTGGTGACACAGTTGCGGAAGCGGACACCTTCGGCGGCCAGACGGTCGAGATTGGGTGTTCGTACCCAGCCGCCGGCACAGCCCAGGGCGTCGGCGCGCTGCTGATCCGTCAGCAGCAGCAGCAGATTGGGGCGCGGCGCCATGGCCGCCTACGGCTCAACAGCCGGCGGCATGAAAAACTCGAACCGGCTCTTGTCGTCGTGGTCCTCGATATCGGTGCAAGAGAAACCGACCGTATCCCGGGCAGCCAGCACGATCTGCTTGTTGAAACCGCTCACCTGGTCCGCGTCGAGGTACTCCTGCACCGGCATCCAGCGACTCTCCGCGATCTCCTCTGCCTCGATGATGATCTCTTCGCTCAGCGGCTTGAGGCGGCAGACGAAATAGATGTCGGACTTGCCGTAGCGATAGCCGTGCCAGTGGCGGAAGCAGACGACGCCATCGAAGCGTGTGCGCACCCCCGTCTCTTCGAGGACCTCCCGTACGACAGCTTCCGCCAGATGCTCCCCTTCGTACAACGCGCCTCCGGGCAGTTTGAAGCGAGGGGGTCGCTTCGGATCTCGGTGGAACCGCTCGCGCACCACGAGCAGCTCATCACGATCGTTGATGGCGACGCCGCCGGCCCCGATGTAGTGCGACGAGTAGGAGGGCACGAAGGCGCCCTCCTCCAGCTGCAGCGTCATCATGAGGTATTCGGGGTTGCTGTGATGGAAGCCAAAGCCGGCCGCCACGGCCACCGGAATCAGGGCGGCTCGCTCGAGGGGCACCTCCAGCCAGACTACGCGATAGCCGCCCTCGCGCCATATCTGCAGGGAGTGCTGCAGGCGGCGGGCGAAACGTTCAGGGTCGGCGTCGAGTGTGTCGGCTTGCGGCAGGATGCCGCCGAAGGGGTTTTCGGCGGCGGGCAGAGCTTCGGGGGCGTCGGTCACAGGAATACTCGAGAGGGAGGAGTCCGAGAGGGAGTCAACATGGTGGGTTGACTCGATGGACCTGTCAAGAGCTCGAGACCCCCTTCTATATGGCCAATTTTCGGGAATATCGGTATTATTGCTGGGACGAACCGAATCCTGCCAAACTCGGGACGCCAAGACACGGCACCCGTCACTCCATGAAAGGAGCCCTCCACATGCCGTTTTCCTTCACCAACTCCAGGGGGAATGCCTACATCCTGCACCAGCGGACGACGCAGCTGAAGAACGGAAACTCGCAGACGATCTATTTCTTCGGCAAGGAAGCCAAAGAAGGTGCGATCGACGCGGTTCCCGAAGGCTACGAGGTCGCTGAAAGCAAGAACGGTCTTCCCGTCCTGAAGCGCGCCAACAAAGAGAGCGCTGCGTAGCAGTACTGGTTGATTTTCGGGGCGCCAGCGACATGCTGGCGCCCCTTTTTTCGTCCTCAGTCCCCGATGGCGGGTCCACGCAGGCGGTTTTGGCCATCCTGCAGACACGCCTCGTGGACAGAGCCGGTGGACAGTTCTAGCTCCCCGAGACGGTCGAGAGGCGCCTCCAACCAGTGTAGCAACAGCATGGCGATGGGATCGCGGTGCGAAACCGCGATGACACGTTCATACCACCTGGCGACGGCGACCCAGTCGAGCATCCGCGCCCGCATCGATGCGGCACTCTCCATGCCGGGCACACCCTCCTCTGTGAGGTCCGGGCGCGGCAGAGCCGAAAACGGCTGTCCCTGGTAGCCGCTCACGTCGGTCTCCGCCAGCCGCGGCTCGACTGCGGGCGTCAGCCCCAGCCGCTCGGCGATGATACCCGCCGATTCCCGGGCGCGCTCGAGAGGGGACGTGATCAAGGCGTCGAAGGGACCGCGCTCGGCCAGGAATTCGCCAGCGGTACGGACCTGGCCTCGTCCGACCTCGTTCAGCCAGTACCCGGGCAGGCGGCCGTAGATGATCCCTTCGGGATTGTGCACCTCGCCGTGGCGCAGCAGGTAGATCGTCGTCGTCATGTTGGTGTCATGTTCATCTATATTACGGCGATATGGACCCCACACCGCTGACGCTCGTCCAGATCCGTGCCATTCCGGCGCGCGGCGACCCGGACGGCAACTTTGCCCGCCTCCTCGACCTGCTCGACGAAGCCTCCCGCCACCGGCCGGATGTTGTCATCACACCTGAGGGTTTCCTGGACGGGTACCTGGCCGCCGATCCCGAGGCAACCGCCGACGATATACGCGCTGCTGCCATCGATTCCGACGATTCCGTCTACACCGACGTGGTGGGAGCCTGGGCCGGCGACCAACGGTCCTGGGTCATATTCGGCTGCACCCGTATCGTCGGCCGCCGGGGCGCCAACACGGCGCTGATCTTCGACCGCACGGGCCGCCTTGCCGGCATGTACGACAAGACGCACTTGCAGTCCCACGACCACAAGTATGCCACCGGCCATCAGCTGCCGGTGTTCGCTTCCGATTTCGGCACCTTCGGTGTGCTGATCTGCGCCGACCGCCGCTGGCCGGAGACGGTGCGCACCCTCGCCCTCAAGGGTGCCCGCGTCCTGTTCAATCCCACCTACGGCATGATGGGTGACTTCAACACGGCCATGATGCGCACGCGCGCCTTCGAGAGCGAGGTGTTTATCGCCTTCACCCACGTGCGGCAGAGCCTCGTCACCGGTCCGGGGGGCTGCGTACTCTGCGACGATTGCGGCGACGACGACGGCATCTCCGTCACCCGCATCGACCTGACCGAAGTCGACCGCACCCGCGAAGGTCCAACCTCACACCTGCAGGACCGCCGTCCCGAACTCTACGCCTGGGACCGAACCTGACTCGTGGCGCTCGAGGTCAGTCAGACCCAGGTGCGCAGCATCCTGACGCGGACGAGCGGGTTTCTGCGCACCGTCACCTCGCACTCCCTGCAGCCGTACCGCGGCTGCGCCTACGGATCCTCCCTGTGCGGCGTTGGCTGCTACGTGCGTCACAACGGATTGCTGACCCGGGGTCGCCCCTGGGGCTCGTTTCTCGAGGTGCGCGTAAATGCCGCTGACGCCTACGAGAGACAGGTCGACGCCGAACGCCGCTGGGCGCAGCGCAGCGGCGCCTTCTCGGTCTTTCTGTCCAGCTCGACGGATCCCTTCGTACCACAGGAGCGACGGTTCGGTGTGACCCGCGCCGTTCTCGAGACCATGCATCAGTCACCACCGGATGAGCTGATCCTGCAGACGCACAGCCACCTGGTGGCCGACTACACAGACCTGCTGGTGGATCTTGCCAGCAGTTGTGATCTGCGCGTCCACCTGTCCATCGAGAGTGACCGTGACCGGCTCCCCGGGCTGCCGCCGCCGGCCAGTTCGGTGGACCGGCGTTTCGCCGCCGCCGCCGCTCTGCGCGCCGGTGGCGTGCGGGTCGTGATCACCGTCGCCCCCCTGCTTCCCATCGCCGACCCCGAGTCGTTCTTCGCCCGCGTCGGCGACCACGCCGACGCCGCCGTCATCGACCACTTCATCGGCGGCGACGGGTCGGCGGCGGGAGCCCGCACCACGCGCACCGCCTTGCCGCTGGCTATGGCCTCCGTCGACCCGGCCTCCGTCGGCCTCGCCTACCGCGACCGTATGGTCGACATCGCCCGTCGCCACCTGCCCGGACGCGTCGGCGTCAACATCGACGGTTTCGCCGGACGCTTCCTGCCACTGTAGGGTGTAAGAGAAGGACTCGACTATGCGCCGCCTGCTTTCGCGCCGACTGCTCGGCAAAACCGCCGCCCGCAAGGCGTGGCTCGACGTTCTCGACGAGCGCCTGCCCCGACTCGACGCACCGACGACACCGGCCGCCTGGAATCGGCGCGCCCGCAGGGCACGGGCCGACCTGCTCGAACTGTTCTTCCAGGGGCACCCCCAGGGGTTGCTGCTGGAACCGCCCCGCGTGGAGTGGCGCGGCACGGTCGAGGCGGGCCCCGGGTACCGGGTGCGCAAATTGCGCTACGAAGGGTATCCGGGCATGTGGGTCCCCGCCCTGCTCTATGAACCCGCCGCTCTGCGTGGCAGGGTTCCCGCTGTCCTCAACCCGAACGGCCATCATCCCGGCGGCAAGGCGATGGATTACAAGCAGGCGCGCTGCATCAACCTCGCCAAACGCGGCATGCTGGCACTCAACACCGAGTTTATCGGCATGGGCGAGCTGCGCGCCGACGCCGACCACCTGCGCATCGCCCTTCTCGACCTGTGTGGCGTCGCCGGCATCGGCGTCTTCTACCTGCTGATGAAGCGCGGCCTCGATGTCCTGCTCGACCATCGCCACGCCGATCCGGAACGTGTAGCCATGACAGGGTTGTCGGGGGGCGGCTGGCAGACAGCGCTGTTGTCCGCCTTGGACGAGCGCGTCAAGGTCATAGTCCCCGTCGCAGGCCATTCGGCGATGTGGCAGCGCCGCGGTTGCCCACAAGACATCGGTGACCTCGAACAGTGTCCGGGTGATATGTGTACCATCGCCGACTACGATGTCCTCACCGCCATGTTCGCGCCGCGCCCCTCGCTGCTGATCTACAACCGCAACGACGACTGTTGCTTCCAGACGAAGCGTGCCCGCATCTCCATCTACCGCCCCGCACGCAAGGTCTTCGAGCTGCTCGGCGCTGCCGGCCACCTAGAGCTGTACGACAACATCGACCCGGGAACGCACAACTACGAGCGCGACAACCGCAGCCAGCTCTACCGCTTCCTGAACAAGCACTTCGAACTCGAGACACCCGAGCACGATCTGCCCTTCGCCGACGAGTTGCGCACCGAGGCGCAGCTCAATGTTGGCCTGCCAGCCGACAACGCCACGCTGCACTCGCTGGCTCTCGAGCAGCTGCACAGGATTCGCCGCAGGCGCGAGCAGCGCCGGTCCCAGCCTGCCGATTCAGCCCGCCGACGTTTGCGGCGCCTTCTACGCCTGCCGCGCTTCGACAAGATGACCGTGTCGTCGAAGGGCCCAGCCGTGCTGCGTGATGGGGTGAGCTGCCAGCAGCATGTTCTCACCGTGGGCCCCTGGGTGATTCCAGCGACGACTTTGTCGCCCACACCCGGCACCCGGGTCGACACGGAGATCGTCATCAGTGACGCCGGCCGATCCGGAACGGCCAGCCTGGCGGGTGTCGCCGAGGGACGGCGTGTCATCGCCGTCGATCTGTTCGGCACCGGGGAAGCGTCGACGACCTTCCAGGAACCCATGCTGCTGACCTGCGCGGGCGAACGCCCCCTGGGGATCCAGACAGCGCAGCTGCTGGCAGTGGCGACGTGGGCATCGCGGCGCTATCGCAGTCCGGCCGTCCACCTGCGCGCCGGCGGCATCTCCATACCTGTTGTCGCCCAACTGGCGTTGGCATTGGAGCCCTCGCGGTTCTCCTCCCTTACGACCTATGGAGCTCTCGCCTCCCTCGATCGCCTCGTCGATCTGCCTTTGGGGTATGCGACCCATGCCGCGTTGTTCTGTTTCGGCCTGCTCGCCGAGTTCGACATTCCGGATCTACTGCGGCTATCAGCACCGGTTGCTCTCATCGACGGGGCCCGCGGCCCGTTGCGCTGACCAGACCAATGTTTGGGATCGGGCTTGGCGTGGCCTGGATGGCCGGTTCATACTGCCTGGCCGCCCTCGGCGTCGAGCCGGTGGCGACGTTCTTCTTCCTCTTCGCCTGGGCGGGGCTGATCTTCACCTTCGATCGGCTCATCGCCAGGGTCGAAGGTCGCTCCCTCATCGCCCGCCTCAGCGCCGCCCCCTTTGCCAAGCTCGTGCTGTGGTCGGCGGTCAACTGGTTTCTCTACGAGCTGGCCAACCTGCGCCTGCACAACTGGCACTACGTATTGGTCTCCGATCACGACGTCGCCCGTTGCCTCGGTACGGTGCTGGCCTTCGGCACGGTGCTGCCGGGGATGTTCTGGATCGATCACTGGCTTGCTGCCAATGGCATCCTGGCCTCGGTGCGCCGGCGACCCGTCATCGTCTCCGACGGCTTCCTGACCGGTATGCAGGTTGCGGGTATCATCTCCCTCGCGCTGTGCCTCGTCGATCCCGAGCACTTCTACCCGTTGATCTGGGGTGTCACCGCCCTGCTGCTTGCCCCTCTCAACCATCGCCGCGGCATCGACGGCTGGCTGCGCCAGTGGGAGCGCGGCGAGTTCGGTCCGACCCTGCGCATGTTGCTGGCTGGCGGCATGGCTGGCGGCTTCTGGGAGTTCTTCAACTTCTGGGCCCGCGCCAAGTGGATCTACACGGTGCCCCTCTTCGACGAGTGGAAACTCTTCGAGATGCCCCTGCTCGGCTTCCTCGGTTTTCCCGCCTTCGCCCTCGAATGTGCCTGCGTCTACCGATTGCTGGTCTGGTACCGCCTGGCCCCCGCCTTCGGCGCATTCACTCAGGAAGGACCAGCGTGTGGCCCGCTGACACGCGTCGTCGCCGTCACCATCGCCGTCCTCATCGCGACCACGGGATACGTCGCCGTCGACCGGGTCATCATCACCTCGCGCACCCCGCGCGTGGACGGTGTGGCACCGCTGACAACAACCCAGCGTGCGGCGCTATCCCAAGTCGGGGTCACACACCTGACGCAGCTGGTGGGATGGGGCAGTTCAGAAAGATGGCAGGCGGTGAACGGGACGTTGGAGAAGAACGAAGCCGAACCGCTGGCGCAGATCGTCGCCCTCTACCTGCACCAGGGCATCGGCACCACCTACGGCAACC